>DASQHX010000008.1 GCA_035631875.1 Nitrosopumilaceae archaeon
GAATCGAAAACTTGGATGCGGTTATTGTTTGTGTCAGCAACATAGATGTTACCTAACGAGTCTACTGCTACACCTTGTGGACTGGTAAATTGCCCAATGCCAGAACCAGACGTTCCAAACTGGAAGAGAGGATTACCAGCTGAGCTGAAAACTTGGATGCGGTTATTGTTTGTGTCAGCAACAATAATTCTGTGTAAGCTGTCTACTGCTATTCCATCTGGATTATTAAATTGCCCAATGCCAGTACCAGCACTTCCGAACTTGAACAAAAAGGTTGGCACGCTTATTGCCCAAACATCTTGATGAGATGAAATTATGACTGTGACAAAAATTGCAAATATTACAAGAAAAAGAATTTTTTTCACCAACCCTCACCCATCGAACATACATGCAAGATCTATAAAAAATCGATCTTTATAGAATCTGTATTACCACAATTGGAAATTATAATTATTGAAAGATGTAGAGTTTTTCATTTCGAGTAGTTCCTTGTAAGGTGATCAAGTTGATATGAAATTACCGTGTTGTTTTGTAAACTAACTTTGGCAGTGAGTAACTTGGTATCATTGAGATTGATATTAAGAACTTGGTAAGTACCAAACTCTGTATACAGAGTTGAAAGCCCCATGAATTCGCAATAACTACTATCATCAATGAGTTTTTTTAGTGTTTGATTAGTCATGACTATTATTTCCGTTTGTTGTCTTTTTGAGAGTTCAAGATTATTTTGAAATTCCTTTAATTCTGTGCCACAAGATATTCCATGAGGTATTGTTGGATGCGTCTGTGACCACCAATTCGAGATAACAAAATATGCACTCATAGTTCCTGCTCCCACAATTAGGATTATTGCTACGACATTTTCTGCTTTCAAAAGTTAGTCTAATTTGTGGTTTTAAGTTTAAAAAATTGATGTAGATTTTCTATGTAGATTTCTTCTAGTTTGTCAAAAGACCAAAGGATCTATCTAGGAATACATGCAAGCAAATTTCCTGGCGGTGTTTGACACGTACCAGAAATCATATCACCGTGTGGTGATGTAAATGAACATAAATCTCCACTTGATTTTCCACTACAAGCAGTTATTGCTTCTTGTGGGGGAGTGTGACCTTGAGTTGGTCCATTTTGGTTTGGCACATTTTGGTTTGGTAAACCTTGACTGCCCTGACTATTTTGTCCAGTTTGTCCGTTACTTATCACCATATATTCTGCTGGCTTGCCTCGAAAACAACTTGCAGAATACGGAAAATCATATGTCATGACATAATGATATGTTGTAGTAGCTGCACCATTTTCTATAATTTCACTTGTAATGCCGTGGCACTCATCCAAATCATCTGTTTTCAAATACTTGTTAGCTGCCACCTGTGGGCCTGTAATTGGAAAACCATCAAGGGCATAACCAAGAACTGTTTTTTCATTGATATCCTTAAAACAAGAACTCAATCCATGATAATGATACTCTCCACTATTTTGTGGATGTCCGCTGCAAGAATCTTGTGCTTCGTGCGCTTGTGCATCACGCAATTCTGCATCAAAACCATCAAAGAGCGGAACACCTGATAGCATGATGCCAACTTCGCCTCTAATGCAGTAAGGAGTTTCTGAATATACTGGATTGACAGGAATGTTATCATCATATGACTGGATAGAAATCGAGTTTGGGTTCATATCATATTTACTAACAGGATCACTAGAAGATATTGGAAATGTACCAGTCGTGTGACTAATTGGCAAGTCGTTGCCAGATAATGTTCTAGTATTACCTGAAACAACATTTGTAAACATTGCATTTGGCCAAGAAACTGATCCGCTCACTGAAAGTTTCTCTAAAAAGTTCCATGTATTCCCGTGAATCCACGGTCCACTTGACTGAGCTCCCTGACCCATTGGAGGCACGTTACAGAGGTAAATGTATCCCTTCTTTGGTCCTGAAGTGACATATTTTCCGTCACCAAGTGGAATATTTCCATCTGCATATGTATTGTCTGAAATAGCAAGAAGGTCGCTGTCTGTCAATACTTGATTGTCATTTGCCATCTTGTTTGTAACAGATTCTGAGTTATTGGAATTCGATTGTGGTATTTTTAAATCTCTGCTCTGTATCAAATATTGAATTCCTTTTACAAACTCATCATTTGATAGATGTCCCGCTGCCCATAATCCAGCATTATTTTTTGTTATAGTTTGAGAAGTTCCAGTTACAGATTGTCCTTGTGTTGGTATCTGTACGATTCCTTTTTGCATGAGATACTGCATACCGTTGATATAGTCATCATCACTAATTTGTCCTTGCGACCACCACTTGGCATTGTTTTTTATCCATGATGGAAAACTGTAACTTTCTTGCCCGCTTACTTGTAAATCAAATATGAAAACACTAGAAGCGATAGCAATTGCAATCATTAGTATAATCATTACCTTCAATTATCAGAATTCATTTTATTCAAGTAATTAACTTTTAATACAAGTTCTAGTTCTCACAGGTCTGAATACACTGAAGATTTGGGTCCTGTAAGACTCGTTATCTTTATCATTACGAAAGTTATGGTTTGAAGAACAAGAATACTAGCAATGATGGATGTCAAGTTTGAAAGTACTTTAGTTTGTACTAACTTTTGTAACTGATCGTTGAACAGAATTTTTGCAGCTAGGAAAAACAAAGTTAAAGATTTCATTAAAAAACAAGATATTTCCAAAAATGGAATTCTAGTTAGAGAAAATGAGCATATTTAATAATTAGAAAAAGGTTTACTTTGCAATGCGTCGGGTTGGGAGTATAACATTATTATCTTCTATTGCAATATTTGCAGGTGTTTTACTTTCAGCAAGTCCTCTTGCAACTGGAAACGCTTTTGCAGATGACAGAGATGCACATGGAACACATCATCCAACTACACTTGCTTCATTTTGTGCCACGATTGACGATAGGAACAGCTTTGAAGCACTTGTCTGTACTGCCATTTCTAATTTGGAGACTGAAATACATAACATATCATTAACTCCTGGTCCACAGGGTCCAATCGGTCCAGCAGGTCCAACTGGTGCAACAGGTACAACCGGTGCAATAGGTCCTCAAGGTCCCGCAGGTCCACAGGGTCCAGCAGGTCCAAGTGCTAGCACATATTGTCCGCCTCTAAGTGCACTAAGTACGGATCCAACTAAACTTTCATTTTCGAATCTTGCAGGTTGTGATTACCACGGTGCTAACCTACAATCTATGGACTTTACTGGTGCCAACCTAGCCGGTGCAAACTTACAAGGTGCACAGTTACAGGGTTCAAGCTTCCGAGGCGCAAACCTCGTTGGTGCAAACATCAGCGGTGTATTGATACACGGTGCAAGTTTCACAGATGCAAACCTCAGTTATGCAAACCTCAGTGGAATATTTACTGATAATGCAGACCTCAGTGGTGTAAACCTCAGTGGTGCAAATCTTACTGGTGTTACTGACAATCCTTTCTCACCTATCACAGTTACACATGCAAATCCGCCATGTTTTGGAAGTGTCCTTTGCAGTGATATACCCTTATCATAAACAAACCACTTTCTTTTTTTCTAGATTGAATCATCTATCAAGATGAAACCAGTATTCCTACAGATCGTAATTCATTTGTAACAGTTTTAATAAATTCCAAGATTTGCGGAGCATTATCTATGCATAATTTAATAGATGTAGTTAAGATATTAGAGTTTGATTTTAGTGCATTAACTATATTTGTAAATTTTGAATTTCTGGTAACTGAGGGAATTTTGTCAAGCTGGCGTTGAATTTTTTCTAGAGCTGTAGAAATTTGTCGTCTAAATGCAATAATACCTTCTTCTGTAATTAAATAGCCTGTTGTTCCAGTTGCATTATCAATATCAACACTCTGTATGTATTTTCCTTTAACTAACATTTCAGTAGTTTTTGAAAAATCATCATCAGAGGTCATCGAATCAAATGATGCCTGACAGAGATTTCTTAGCAAATCTTTTCTTAATACAGGTTTATTTTCATTAAATAGTCGTGCTAAAATCCAAGTGGCGACAGGAGTTTTAATATTCATAGATCTTTCTTTTAAGAGCACTTGCTGATATAAAACAAGGATCGATAATACAATAACCTACCATTTCATTAATTAGGAAAAATGATCCAATCCTTTAGGAATTGGTTTTGTATGTCTACGCAAGATGTGAATCTCAAACCCTTCTCTTGAATAAAATTCCAATTTACAAAACTTGCAAGTATATGTCATGGAATAGTACAGAATTGTTTTTGATTTAATGGATCTTATTGAAATACTGTTATCCAAAAGTAAATGGTTCGAGTCTTGCAAGGATTGCTACATTATGATTTGAAAATAAAAAAAAGTGAACTGTATTATCTCACTTCATGTGAGAATATACAGTGTCTACACTAAAGAATGGACAGTTTACGATAAAACCAGCTAGCGTTGTCGTTGTCATGTCGCTTTTACTGGTTAAATCTTGAGTATTCTCTAGTACGGTTGCCATTGACGGATCTTTCCATGTTACGACCTGTATTCTCCACATTGGACTGTAGTATTGATCACCTGGCTTTGTAGCTCCAACTCCTGACTGAAATCCAAGAGGTCCGCTGCCCTTGATACCATTTGAGAACTGGTACAGATCTGCAGATGAGCTAGTTGTTATGGTTGCCTGAGTTTTGCTTGCTAGAACTATACCAAGCATATCAGCTGGACCCATTTGAGATGCATCAGTTGCGATATAGTATATGGTAGAGCCATCTGGTGCAAATCCTCGATGAGCAACAAAGGTTACTTGCATTTTTTGTGTATCAATGTTTAACACCTGAGCACTTCCATATGAGCCCGATTCTGTTATGCCATCTCTTATCTTCATGTGTCCTGCTTGTATGGTTCCTTCTTTGTTTCCTCCCCATTGTACTATTGGGCAGTTGACAACGATGTGTGTTGGTGTGATAGTAACCTTGCCATTTGATTCTGCTGCTAAAACTTCATCTTCAGAACCAAGCATGGTTGCAGATGTTGGGTCTTTCCATTCTACAACGTTTACTCGCCATAATGGGCTGTACTTTGCATCACCTGGTATAGAATCAACTATTTGCGGTTGAAAGCCCATAATTCCAGGACCCTTTATTCCATTTTTGAACAGATAGATATTAGCAGATGCTGCTGGAGGAGTATTTGCTAATGCTGGTGCAAAAGTCACTGGAAAATTAGTGAACTTTGTCAGTCCTGTTGCCGCATCAGAATCTGATGCTTCTGTTGTAATATAGAACACATCTTTTCCATCGTACAATCCTCTTACCAGTGGAATTACCAATGGAAGATTTGCATTGGATAGTTTTAGTACAGAGCCAAGATCTGAGCTAGCCATGGCTTGATGCATATTCTGAGCTTGCATCATGGAATGGTCTGACATGTTTTGTCCTTGCATCATGGTTTGTGTACTTGTAGAACCAGCCTTACCTTTCATCTGCGCTTGAGAAAGCTCTTGTTGCATTTTGTCATACTCACCTGGTGCACAAACATGATCGCCACAAATTCTTGGACCTCCAGGATAGAGTGCCGTATAGTGGTTGTCATTGAAGCTGCTTCGGCTTGTAAGAGCATTTGCGACAGGTAATGTCTCCCAAGTTGATGTCAATGCGACCGTAAATACTGGAAGGATTAGTAATAATCCCAAGTATCTCAGTTTTTTATTCATTGCACCTTGCTTTGTCTCATATCACATAAGCATTATTCCAAATTTGTTCCAAATTTATTTTCAGTCATGTTTAGCTCAAACCAGTAAGACTCGCTAAATACCAGTTATACATTACTAGTAGTCAAAACTCCTCAATTTTTTATTTTAAAAATCAATCCTTGTTTCTAAAACCTCTTTTAGGATAAATTTGATGTGATGTTTAACAGTAGATAGCACGGCATGAAGTGAATTTTATCAAAACCTCGATATACCAATCACGTATCCGTATGTTATGAGGCAGACTATTGATAATCCTATATGGGTTACGATAACTGACAAATCAATGCTAATTATGATTTTGAGCTCATATAGAGATGAGGACAAGAAAAAAATTCTGAATATAGCAACAAGACCAAAAACCATCCCTGAAATTGTTCATGAGTCCAAGTTATCTAAAACTTTGACATATAGAAAGGTACAGTCGTTATTACAAGATTATCTCTTGTTTCCAGCTGGTCATACCCTAACGAAAAATCAGAAACTGGTAACAAAATATGTTTCACTCTTTGAGGAACTTGAGACTAACATAGAAAAAAACGATGTATCAGTCAGAGCAAAAATCAATAAAAACAGTCCTAGTATTTTTTTCAAGATGGTAGGTGACAAGGTAGGTTCTACACTCGAAGAAAAAATCATAAGGAAAATAAAACACTCCCAAAACGAGCAAGAGACAATTAGGCGCCTAGTAAAACATCTTAAAAAAAGTGGTTTGAAGAAGATAAAATTAACTAAAAAAAATCAATCCTAACAAATGTCGGCCTTTGACCACCTTAAACCAATGGTTAGAGTCTTGTAAGGTTCGCTACAAAACTTTACAAATTTTTTATTTTTTACAATTTATGTTCGTGTTGTAATTTTATCTGGTTGAAACTTTTGCCAAAGAAAACCAAGAATAGTATGTCAAGATATTTACTTACACTAAAAAATTCTGCACTAGACTTAAAAGGAATTGATTGGTAAGGTTCTATGATGGATAAAAAAATTCTTTTTCTCCCAGTATTTGCTGTTTTAATGTATATTGTGATGTTTCATGATGCAAATGCGACTACAATAATTGGTTCTGCCACAAGCTGTAGCACAACATTCTCTTGTATCTTTACAATACCCGTTGGGGGAAGTGCCTCGGTTGGGAGTGGGATCTCTTTTAAATTGCCAGGTGAATCATTGACCTCGCATGGTACTGTAACATTTACAGGTTATCCTCCTGCACCAGGCGGTTTCCATGTAACGGGAGTGTTTATTGCTGTTGATGCAAACACTGGCAAAGTTGTAACAGGTTCTTTTGATTATTACATTCTAGCTTCTGGACATAGCGGTAAGGATAGTGGAATCACATATCACCTTAACACAGGAAAGCCAAGCTCGATTACTTTTACTCTAACAACTCAAGATCCCACAAGTACAACAGTAGCATGTATCCCATCACCCATCCATCCTGGAGGTTCTACATCATGTACTATCACTGTGAAAGATACTTCTTTTCCAAGCAGCATTCCAACTGGTACAGTCAACATCTCGACCACTAGCGCTTTTGGTACACTCAGTAATACAGTTTGTACTCTTTTAGCAGGTAGTTGTTCTGTGGTATTTACAGCAGGCGATGAGGATTTGGGCGGAATCAAAATATCTGGTGCATACAACGGCGATACCGATTACTATACTAGCTCAGGCAGTACATCAATAACCGTCAACACAGCTGCAGATATTCCAGAATTTCCATTTTCATTTAGCTTGGTAATTATTTTTCTAGCTGTTGCAGCAGTGTATCTTTCTATAAGACAAAAGATGATACCAAACATCAAGCGATTTTAGAACAGGATTAATTTTTAAAATAAAAAAGAGAAAAGAGTTTTGTAGCTACTCCGATGAGCTTACTGCACACTTTTTGTAAGTTTTTTTCACAAAATTTCTTGGACTCGGACTAACTGTTAGTTCAAAAACTGTAATGTTCGCTACAAAACTTTTTTTATTTTAAGAATTATTTTTTGTAGCTAAAAACGCTTGATGTTTGGTATCATCTTTTGTCTTATAGAAAGATACACTGCTGCAACAGCTAGAAAAATAATTACCAAGCTAAATGAAAATGGAAATTCTGGAATTGATGTTGGGGATGGTGTGGCTATGCATTGATTACTGGTCTGATCAAAAGATGTTCCGGATGAGCATAAAGGAGGTGATATGCATTGACGAGTGACAGGATCTAAGGTTGATCCTGATGGGCAGGGGGAGGAACCTGATTCGCAAAAACCGGTGTTAGGATTGTAGATAGAGCCTGACGTACAAGAGGGAGACTCGCATAAACCGGTG
>DASQHX010000009.1:300000-502598 GCA_035631875.1 Nitrosopumilaceae archaeon
TGTTTGTCCTTTTATTACGGCTCCAAGTGTAACTACTGCATCTACTTCCTTTTTTTTCAACAAGGAATCAATTACAATTGGCATATCAAATACGCCCGGAACTCTGCAAGTGAATTTTATATTTAGTTTGAGATCTTTTGCTTTTTCAACTGCTACATCAAGCATTTTGGAAGTAATTTCATCATTAAATTCTGAAACAACAATTGCAATGTTCAAAGTTAGTGCTCCTTAGTAAATTTTACAAGCTCATTACCATCAAAATAAGGAATTGTATTTTCTTTTGCATATTTTTTGGCTTTTTCAATTGAAAGCGCTGTATGTGTTTCAGAATCAAGCATTTCACATATTGCTGCAGCAGGACATAAACCAGCAAGATTAGTCATATAGATGGACATTTCAGTATGACCTAACCTATCTGATAACAATCTTTCCGATGCAATCAAAAGAGGCACATGACCTGGTGTCTTAAATGAAGAAATAAAAATTTCTTTTTTGTTTCCATTTGTATTTTTGTAAAGATTTGCCATTTCGTTTATGGTTAACGCTCTATCACGATCCGTTATACCAGTATATGTTTGTGTATGATTTATAGAGATAGAAAAAGATGGCTTGTCACCGTATGGTGCAGTTCCCATAATCATTTTTTTTGATTGATTATCTATATTTTGTGCATTAGAAAGTATATCATGCATATAATTTAGTCCAAGAGTTTTTGCAAAAGAATGATCTATGGATAAGCATATCAGACCACCAGCATCTTGACGCATTCTTGAGATATGTTCTGGTGTCACAAATTCTGCTGCAACTACCATATCTACCTCATTTTCACGCTTGTTTGCATCATGAAGTAAAACGAACCCACCTTTACGTAGGGATGAAATTGCCTCTTCAAAGGACATAGTTAAGAAGCTTGTTGTAATGATTATAAATCTTACTACAAAAGTGGTTAGTACCATGAAAGTAGTAAACAGTTAATCTTTAGAAATTACGTATTTTCCTAGTATGTCAGTTTCAATATTAACTTTATCGCCAATTTTTTTTGAACCAAGGTTTGTGATTTTCAGTGTATGTGGAATTATACAAATAGAAATTTTATTTTTGAGCACATCAACAAGTGTCAGGCTTATCCCATCAATTGTAATTGATCCTTTTTTTACTACAAATTTAGCTAAGTCTTTTGGAAGTTCAATCCAGAATTTGATTTCATTTGACAGTTTTTCTATTTTTATAATTTTACCAGTACCATCAATATGTCCAAGCACAAAATGGCCTTCCATTCTTTCACCAACTTTTAGGCTACGTTCAATGTTTACTCTGTCTCCTGATTTTATCATTCCTAGATTTGTTTTTTTCAAAGTTTCACCAATCATTTCAAATTCAGTTTGTTTTTTTGAAACATGTGTAGCAGTAAGGCAGACTCCATTTATTGCAACACTATCACCTATACGAAGGCCTTTTGTAAGATTTCCTAAATCTATTGTTATTTTTGCTGCACTACGATTTTGTGTTTTAATAGCAAATTTCGTAACAATTCCCCGTCCCTCAATTATACCAGTAAACACTTGATTGATTGTGGTTATTAGATATAAAATGATTTAGACTGGGATGTTTACGGATTCAAGTAATGTTTTTGCTCTCTTGAAATGAACTTCATCAATCATTTTTCCTTCTACTTTAGTTGCCCCTTTGTTTTTCTTTGTAGATTCTATATATGCCTGACATACCTTCTTTGCCCACTCTATTTCTGCTTGAGTTGGATAGAATATTTTATGTGCTGTAGGAATTTGATTAGGATGAATAATGCTTTTTCCTACATAACCAAGATTTCGTCCAATTATACAGTCTTCTTCTAGACCATTCTCATCATTAAGATCTTGCCAAATTGCATCTATCACGTGTTTTCCTGCAGCTCTTGCATCTATAGGAATTTTTGCTCTTGCATATTTTGCACCTTCTGGTTGTTTTGTATACTCAATACCAAGATCGTTTAGTAAATCAAACACACCAAAGACAAGAGCAGATACTCTATTACTTGATGACGCTATAGAATATGTATTTACAACTCCTTCCGCAGATTCTATTGATGGTATGATTTCAATTGGTTTTAGTTTATGTTTTTTTTCTAAACTAACAAGTGTTTTTATGATTTTTTTTAATTCAGCTATGTTGTTTACTTTGGGAATAACTATACCATCAATTCCTTTTTGAATTATCTTTGATAAATCTTGTGGAATGATTCCAGAAGCAGGTGAGTTTGTTCTTACATAAACTTCAGCTTTGTATTCAAAACGTTTACTGAGGGCTTCTTTGATTAGGTTTCTAGCAGATTCTTTTTCTTCGTTAGGGACTGAATCTTCTAAATCAAAACATATGATATCAGCTGAAAGAGTTTTGGCCTTTTCTAAAAATCTAGAATTATTACCGGGTACAAAAATAAGACTGCGTAAGAGTCTTGCCATACAGAGATTAGATCTATGGTTTCATTAAGATTTTGCCAACAAGGCCTTTACCCGTTAACATTTTTGTATGAGCCTCGGCAGCATTTTCAAAGCTAAACACAGAATCTATTGTAGCCTTGATTTTCTTTTTACCCATCCAGTACAAACCCTGTTCTAATTCTGCTTTGGTTCCTTGTGTTGAACCAAGAATATTAGTTCCCTTAAAGAAGATATGTCGTAAATCAGTCTTTGCGTCATAACCTGTGGTTGCACCACATGTTACTAGCGTTCCACCATATTTTAACAAGGTAAGTTGTGCATTCCAATGAGTTTGACCAATGTGATCAAATGTAATATCTATGCCGCCAAATGGCTTTGCAATTTGTCTGACTTCTTTGCTCCAATCCTCTTTTCTGTGATCTACTGCAAAATCAGCGCCAATCTGTTTTAGCTTGTCTAACTTGTCTCCGCTCGCTGTAGAAATTACTGTACAATTGTAGAGTTTTGCAATTTGTATTCCAAAGCTACCAACACCAGAACCACCACCCATAATTAAGACAGTTTGTCCTGGTCGTATCTTTGCTCTTCCAACCAACATATGCCATGCTGTTAGTAATGTCATCGATGCAGCTGCTGCTTCATCAAAGCTTACACCATCAGGAATTTTTGCAACGTTTACTTCAGGAAGATGAGTTATTTCTGAAAAAGCTCCCCATAATGGACCTGTTTGAAATCCCCAAATTGTTCTTTGAACACAATCAAATTCACGACCATCAGTACATGCTTCACATACTCTACACGACATGTTAGAGTGTGAAACAACTCTATCTCCAACTTTGAAATTCTTTACGTCTTCGCCAACTGCAATTACTTCACCAGCTGCATCAGAACCTGAAATATGAGGTAATGGTACTGGAACAGGCATTCCCCTCATTCCCCAAATATCATTATAATTTAATGCTGTAGATTTTACTTTGAAAACTACTTCGTTTGATTTCGGTTTTGGATCATCTACATCTTTAACTTGTAAGATGGATTTGTAATCATCATTTGGAGCATACTTTTCATAAACTACTGCTTTCATAGATGGTTTCGACTAATTTACCCCTAATATATTTTCCCTAGTACCTATAGGCGATTTATTTTAAAATCACGTTTCGGTTGTTGAATTGATTGTAAAATTTGTTTTAATTGATCGTCTGTAATTTGTGTATTTAATTTTCTCTGTGATGCCATACCGATAAGATAGTTTTCAACCATAGAAGCAAGTTCTGGTTTTACCATTCTTACATTAGTTAAACGTAATCTTGCTTGTGGTGAGAGAATAGTTCTAAGTGCTTGATCCTTCATTGATGCAACTTCTGCATCACTGGGCCTTCTCTCATCACTTTGATTTGGATCGCTCATAAGACCACTAGGAATATTTCTTTAAGCTTGGATTCTTTGTAATTAACTCGTTTAAGATTTCAGTAGATACTCTGTCAATTTTTTTCATTCCTTCATGTGAAACTGTCCTACCTTTTCCTTCTACTTTGTCAAGGTATCCCAATTTTTCTAAATTGTGAATAGCTGTTCTAATTATTGCTCCACCTGCATCTCTGTGATGAGCTCCCCCATATCCTACTGCTTTAGCTCCACCATACATTCCTCTCAAATCTTTTACACCTACTGGACCATGAAGATATATTTTCCTAAGAAGCGATGCACATCTAGTATACCACCAATCATTTTTTTGTGGAGGCTTTTCTGCATGTGCTCCTGTTTTTACAAATGGAACCCAAGTTGGGATAGCAATATCTTCTCCTTTTAGAATCTCCGATAATTTGTTGATCAATACATCTGCTGGTACATCATATGCCTTTGCCATAAAATTGAAAATTTCAAGTTCGTCTTATAAATCATTGACCTTTTGTAATTGATTTTTGGATGATCTTTCTATAGGTGTGATTACAAAATCCACAAGTAATACGAATTGATTTTACAGATGACCTTCCTATCCTAATTCTTGCATTTACTCCAGGAGCAGTGAATTTTTTACATTTTTTACAAAAATTAATTCGTATTTCATATGGCATTCTAATTCGATATTTTGTGCTTAGTTTTTTTGCAATACTAGCTTGTCTCTGAGCTAGTTTAGGATTTGTTCGTGCGTTTGATATAGCATGTTTAATTAGAATTTGCATCCTTTCTAACGCTATTTGTCGTAGTGCTGGCTTCATGTTAGTTAAATAAATATCAGTTCTCTTAAAATACATCTTGCTTTCGCTCATACTAGTCGAATCTGCTTTGGAATTAGTTCCAAAGGAGCTACAAAATCATAATTCTGTAATAGCATATAGTAAAAGGGTAAACAAAAAACCGTCCGAAGTAATTTTAGATGTATCTTGGCATTTTGCAGCAATGAAAGGGATCAAAAATGAGATAAAACGGGGTAGACCCGATTTAATTCATTTTTGTCTATTAGAAGCTTGTAGCATTCCATTATATTTTGAAAATAAGCTTAGAATCTATGTACATACAATAGATGATAAAGTAATTTTTTTGGGAGAGAATGTGCGTCTACCAAAATCTTATCATAGATTTGTTGGATTAATTGAAAAGCTATACTCCACTGGAATAATAGAAGAAAGTGGAAAGAAACTTTTAGAAATAAAAAAAATGGATTTTGGCAAATTAATTGACAAGATTGCCCCAAAAGAAATAATTGGTCTTTCTGAAAAAGGAGCTTCAAGTTCATATGAAAAACTTGCAAAAACAATCACTAAAGATTCATGTATTGTAATTGGGGGATTCCCTAAAGGCCATTTTTCAGATCAAATAGTAAAAAAGATCAACAATCTTGTTTCAGTAGATAAAAATCCTCTTGAAGCTCATGTAATCATTTCTCGTATATTATATGAATATGAAAAAGAATTATTATGTAGCTAAAAGATTGGCAGTGTTAAGCGGTCGTAGTATAGTTTGGTTAGTACACTGGCCTTCCAAGCCCGTTACCCGGGTTCAAATCCCGGCGACCGCATTGTTTCATATTTTATCAAGAAATAACTCCTATAGACAGTAGATATTGAATTTCATTTGTAAACGTGTTATCATCTATCAATCCTTCGTACCACCATTCTGCATTATTTTTAAACCATTCAGGAATTTTACTAGAGCTATTTTTTCCAGTATCAGAGACCATTCCTTCTTGTATGAAAAACTCTATTACTTTATGAAAGTCTGAATTTGGAATGTATTGGTGTGACCATAAACTTGCTGTCCTTTTAAGCCAAGCTGGCAGTATTTTTACTTCAGCATTAGAAGTCTGATTTTGATTTTCAAAGATATAAAACCACGCAATACCTGGTTTTGTGTTGTTTACTAAATGCCCTGTTAATGTAACATTAGTATCAGAAGAAGAAAATATTGGATCAGCCATGTTTGTACCTCGTAACGATATTCTGATTCCATTAACATATTGTTGATAATCTTGTTGACTGAGTACATTTAGAGAAAATGTACCGTTGAATGTTTCTGATGGGTAAATTTGGGAAATGATTAATTTCCCTCCTTCATTTTCTACAAGTTTTTCTGCAAATTGTTCTTGAAGAGGATTAATTATTTTATGAGATCCATCTGCATATGAATAATCAATATTTCCATCAGGTGATTTGTTGCAGACATCCTGTTTCCATTTGTCAGATGATTTTATTGCATCAATCATAAGCTGTCCATGTAAAAGCTCATGGTAAAGAATAACCAAGTTTTCTACTTGATGTACTCTGGGATCTATGCCGGTACCATTAGTGAGAAGATCAGGATTTAATCTCAAGTCATTGTTGCAATCATTAGTTACTTTTCCTTCTTGTGTAGTAATTTGACACTGCCAAGTATATGTCCCTCCTGTAATTAGATCACCTTGATGAGCTTGAGTCTCATCAAATCGTGCAAGTCTAGTCTTAATCACATTTACGACAAGATTGTTGGTATCAGTAGAGTTACATGGAAAAGTTACAACAAGAGGCTTATCAAATGTGCTTAACACGTCACTCACGTTCTTTTTTTGAATATTCAGTTTTGTAAACTCGGCAAGTAACTGATTGTATAAATCCTGTTCTCTTTTTGTCGGAAGGTCATAAATTCCAAATGCAGGAATCAAGTTTGCAAGTAAAAATACCATAATAACAAGTGCTATGTATCTCAACTAAACAACGAATTCCTTATTATTAATTAAGAATTAGGGCTAAGTTGAATTTGGTTTTTCAATTCATCCCAAGCAGGTTTTAGATTTTTATCTACATCAATTAATCCCATATTGCAAAGTAACGCTGCAGTATTGTTTAACACTATATCATTACCAAAACCCACTGGAGATTGATTTAATGAGTTGTAACATGTCTCTACAGGTCTGTCATATTGTCTATACCAAGTTAGAAACTCAAATTGAGAAGTATTTTTTCTGTAAAAATCATATACTATTTTCATGAATTTTACTTGATCATCTGTTGTTCCATTAATGGATTTTGCTGTACTCCAGCCAACCTCAACTAGGGCAATTTTTTTACCTCCTGCAAGATCTATCATTTTTTGCAAGTTTTTACCTTCTACTTCAGGACTTTGCGATTCATATCCTGTTGAGTCTATTGGATAATATGAATAGGCAACAAAATCTCCTTGGTTAAGTTTGCCAACAATATCTGTTTGATATTGATTTAATACTGAATTAAGTGAGAACCAATTTCCAAACTTGACATCTGGATGTTTTGCTTTAAGCTTGGAATAAACCCCATCAAAGAACTGAGCATAATTTTGAATATCGTTAGGATGATCTCTAAAGTATCCATCAACATCGCCGCCAATTATGACGTGATCTACTATGTAATATCTAGATAAGACTGCATCAAGAGTTTGTACAGTTTCATCTTGAAGTTTCTGATCAAACTGTGGTTTACCCATCCAACTTGGAAATGGACCTAGGACACGATCATTAATTACGGAAAAATAAAGTGTTACATTGAGATTTTGTTCTCTGTTTAAACCCATTAGAATATCTGAGGTTTTCCAGTTGTACTGTCCTTGTTGTGGCTCTATATTTGGCCAAATAAGATAGACGTTACTTCTTCCAATTCCTGTTGATGCAGCTTGTTGATACGCACTTTGTATTTCTGCAAGAGTTGGAGTTTGTGTTGGAGGCATTATAACCAAACCAAGTTTGATGTTATGCGATATAGCTGGTTGAATTGGTGGTAGAACTGGTGTAGGTTGTGATTGTGGTACTATCCATAGTAATACTATAGCGATTATTATAGCTGCAGTTCCTCCAGCTATTGCACCACGTAGAATTTTTTTATTCAACAATAGTTTCAGTAATTGAAGATGCTAAAAGAGTTTGGAATCGTTCTATCCTGATGTACAGCCGCTGTATCCACATTCTATACAGACATTACATCCTTCTGCAAAGACCAAGTTGTTTTTGCATGTTGGACATAGTCTTTCTTCTATCTGTTCTTGGGTAAGTGGAACTTGTGGGGATTGTACTGATGTTTCTGGAATCTTTATCTGCAATGCTTTTTCGGTTTGTGCTTTTAGATATGGATTTGTGACATTTTTTGCAACATAATCTGTTACATACTGACTTGGAGTTACTTGGAATATTTTTTGTACATTATCACCAGTCATATGTAAGACTTGTTCATGTCTCGAACCATCTCTATATATCGTGATTCCTTTGAGTCCAAGCTCATGTGCTATTAGATATGCTGCTTTGATATCTTCAGCAGTCACATCATATGGCATGTTAATTGTCTTTGCAATGGCATTTCCAATCCACTTTTGCCACACAGCTTGTGCCATAAGGTGATCAGCCCAGTGTATGTCCATTGCTGTAACAAATATTTTCTGCATCCATTCTGGAATTTCTGGAATTCCTTTCAGTGAACCATAGTTATTTGCGATTTTTTCTAGTATTTGATCGTTGTATAGTCCATGTTCTTTGAGAACTTCTTCAAAGATTTTGTTTGTGTAAAAGAATCTTCCAACAGTTACACGTTTTTCAAATGCTAAAGCAAACATTGGTTCCATTCCATTTGAGCAATCACCAATCATTGATAAAGTACCCGTAGGAGCTACTGTAGTTGTCAGTACGTTTCTAATACCATGCTTTTGGATCTTGCTAATTAATGCATCCCAATCATACGAGCGACCATTCTTTGGTTTTTCGTAATATCCTGCCACAGGTATTTTTCCTTCAGGAAATTCTGTTTTTTCACATAATGGAAATGCGCCTCGTGTTTTTGCCAAGGCTACACTTTCTTCCATGGAATAGTAAGTTAATGCTTCAGCAAGTTTTTCTTGGAATTCGTAACCTTCTTGTGAATTATACGGAATTCGTAGCTTAAAGAGAAGATCTGCAACCCCCATGACACCAAGTCCAATTCTGCGTGAATCCTTTGATGCCTTATCGATCTCAGGAATTGGATAATTGTTAACATCTATAACATTATCCAAGAATCTTGTTGTCTTTCGAATTGTCTCTTCATATCTTTGCCAATCAAATTCATATTGTCCATCAGCTTTTCGTTTAACATAGTTTGCCAGATTGATAGATCCCAGATTGCATGATTCATATGGATACAAACTTTGTTCTCCACAAGGATTTGTAGCTCGTATTGGTCCACCTCTAGCTTTTGCAAATACATTGTATTTGTTGATAAGATCAAAGAAGATTAGACCGGGTTCAGCACTTTTCCAAGCTGAAAGTGCAATTAGATCAATTAGTTGGTGTGCATTTATTTCTCGTACTGGTGAGTTATCACGTGGACTTCGAAGAGTATATTTTCCATCTTTTGAATTTACAAGTGCATCCCAGAAATCTTCCCATACCCCAACACTTACGTTAAAGTTTTCTAAAACGCCTGGTTTTGTTTTTGCAGTAACAAATTTTTCAATATCAGGATGCCATGATTCGATAATTCCCATGTTTGCACCTCTTCGTTTCCCTCCTTGTTTAACAACTTCAGTTACTGTGTTTATAATATTCATAAATGACACAGGACCAGAGGCAACGCCAGATGTAGATGCTACCATATCTCCTTCTTCTCTAAGATCAGAATAGTTGATGCCTACTCCTCCACCAGATTTGAAAATTAATGCTGCATCTGAAGACGATTTCATTATTTTCTCCATATCATCAGGCATGGCAAGCACAAAGCAAGCTGAGAGCTGACCCAGTCTACCACCCGCATTCATCATAGTGGGAGAATTTGGTAGAAAGTCTTGTGAGACCATTAGATCATAATATTCTGAGATTCTCTCTGCATATTGATCAAATTTTCTTGCTGCAAGCATGGTAAGAAATTCTTTTATGCCTACTTTCATCTGACCATGCTTGGCCAAGTCTGTGTAGTGAATGATTAATGACCTAAAATGCCATTTGTTAAGAAGATACTTGCCAATCTTGAATTTGTAATCAAAGTCATCGAGTTTATCAAGATATCGTGAAGCTTCCTCTATGTTTTGTGTATTTCCTCCTTCTACTGCAAATATGGTAGAATCCTTTAGTAGATCTCCAATTCCAACCAAAATTGCTACTCGTTCAAACATCTCTCCTGGACTTTCAATTATTGTTCCCTTGTTATTGCGCATCAGGTATCGTGATGCCAAAACTCTCAGGCAGTTAAGATCAAACTTCTTTGCTACACTATCAAGAGATTTGGAATCAAGAACCTTCATTTTTTCTTCTCGAAGTTTTCTTCGTTCGTGTCTGTAAAGTATATAGGCTTTGGCAATTTCACCAAGTCCTTCATCTATTAAAGTAGATTCAACCATATCTTGTACGTCTTCCACGCTTGGTGCACCAGTAGCAGAATAACCTTGATTAACAAGTTTCTCCATTACTCGATCTGCCAATTTATCAGCCAAGCTGTGTTCTGGTCTACCACAAGCAACTAAAGCCTTGTATACTGCGTTTGAAATTTTGTCCTTCTGGAAATTTAACACTCGACCGTCGCGTTTTTTTACTTCAATGATCGAGTTCTCTATTTGTGAAAAATCTGTCAAATGACTCCCCGCAGACCTAAGAAAAGGGAGTTAAATAAAGATTGAGGCAAAAAATATTTTTCCAAAGATCGACTTTGGATCAACTTTATTGACACCATTACTATTTTCATAGTTTTAGATCTGTATAGAACCCAAATAAATCTTCAAGAAGATCCACATTCATATATCGCGTTTTTTAACTTCAATGATCGAATTTTCTATCTATAAAAAATCTGTTAGTATTTCTACATCACGGACTAGGCAAGAAGCCACTTATGTACACATATGGAAGCTTCTTGTAGTCTCCTGTAGCCCTAGTTTTTAGATCGTCATAGAACCCAAATAAATTTTCAAAAAATTGATCTAAATTTCAGGTAAATAAGATTATATTCTATAATTTTTTAAAAAATGTTATTCATAAATATTAATAAGATCTATTCAATGTTTAAGGAAATTTTAGGCAAGTATGTATGGTGATTTGCAAGTAGGACATTTGTCAGTAAGTTTTTCTTCCTTTAGGCCACAATTACTACAAATATGCACCTTTCGTATTGGCCTGAATGAACTTACAAGTTCACTTGTTTTTTCTATAGCCTTTTTTATTATTGCTGCATCTGCGTTATCTGGGATTTTTAATTGTACTAGCAATCCACCATTAAGAGCTTTTGACATGTGATTAGCCTCAACAATTTTATCTGTTTTTAGATTCATTCCTTCTATTTCTGGAGCATTTAGTACTATTCCTTCAGAATATGATTCGCCTTCTACGTATTGGAGAACAGACATCTTACCATATTTTTCCCCATCCAAGGCTGAAAATCGTGCTGCCGCATCGCTTTCAGTCATAGATATGGTAACATTATCACCCATCTCTTTTCCTTTCTTGGTTGCTACTTCCATTGCTGTTGCTATAACTTTAGAGAATATTTCTTGTCCAGCTTTGTTATTTTCATATCCAAGTATTCCAAACACTGCCTCCTTTAAGCCGATCAGATTAACTACTAAGGTAACTGAGCCCTTTTGCATGTATTGGGTATTATTTGCAAGAATTGGATTAAGTCCGCGTCTAGTTAGATCTGATATTTCCTTCTTCCTAAGTGACATTGCTGCAAGTGCAGGCTTCATCAAGAGTGCAAGACGTGCTCTAAAGTATGTTTCATCTTTATTGGATTCAAATGCAAGTCTAGGCATATTAATTGAAAGTGACTGAAGGTTAATTGTAGTTCCAGTAGTTTTTGCATCTCCTCGTAAGATTCCTTTATTTGATACAATACCCTTTGAAAAGCTTACACGCCCTCCTAGTGCAATAATTTCAGAGAGTATATCGGAAAACTCGCTAACTTTGCCTTTTTCATAGTCTATTATAATACCAATTGAAGGAGTGGGTGTTGATTTTACATATTTTTTGTAACTTTCAAGTATTACACCTATTAATTTTGAATCACTTCCAAGTGAGATTCTAAAGGAAGCAAGTGTACCATTTTTACTGTATCTTGGAGCAGTTGATGTTGCTGCAAATGCACTTGTAATCTTTTCTTCTACTTCACCAAGATTTTTTGAATATTTTTGCAAAATTGTTACTAATCCATCCATTATCACTTCCTGTGATGCTTCTCTAAACAATAATGAAGTGAGTAACGATAATGATGTAGCAAGTTCATCTAATGTATTTATTGGAGGCACCCTAGTTACTCCAAGGAATTTTCCTCGAAGATCTATACCGTCTTCTAAGAGTTCTTTGATGTTTACAAATACTGTATCTGGTAAAAGTGACCATATTCCAGTATTTGTTATATGAATATCTCCTGAAAGATGTGAATCAGCAACATCTTTTGGTAGTGTGTTTAGAACCAGATGTTCTCCAAAGACTGTTTGACCAGTCTTAAAGAGGAGACCCTCTACACCATTATGAATACCATCCACGTTTGTTATCATTTCATGAATGTCATATGCAGGAAGCCCAAACCTAGCAAGTTTATGCCTATAATCCTCATGTCCTTGCTCTAAAAGGACAGAATTTACCATTTCACGTATCAATGAGGCAGTAAGGTATGAAGTTTGGAATTTGTAGATACGGTTTTCTACCTCTTCAGTTATTTTTTGGGCAAGTTCAAGTGGAAGGCTACCTTCACGTACAAGAGACTGGATTATCTTATGTGAGTTAAACTCCTCTATTGATTCATGTGAGGTTCTGACATACATCTTGCCACTCTCTATTATAGAGCGTTCTTCAATTTGTCTAGCAAGACTTAGGACTAGTTTTCCTAAATTTGTAATAGTGTAACGTCTTTCTGATTTATTCAGAGCCACTAGAGATTGTCTTAGTAGTTTTCTTAAGTGGTATGCAAATTTACCACTTTCTTTTTTTGATTTAAATCCAGCAAGAGATTTTAATTCTGAATAAGTAAGAGGTCCTTTTGAATTTAGGATACGTAAAATATCGATCCTGTTCGGGCTTGCCATTACCGAAAAGATCATTCTTACACGTTTTGATGCTGATTGTAAAATACCTCCTCGCTTTTGCTCACCAAAGTCCTCACTCAGTTCCATGGCATGTCTAGATAGTATCGGTAAATAAGATTTGTGACTAAATTGATCCTTAAACTAGTATTTTTGATCAGTTTTTCTGTACATCTACTGTAAACTCAGAAGATGAAAGTGTTTGCCCACAAGAAGGACATTTATTGTTGTATGGTCTGATAACTTCTTTAACAGATTTTAACATGCGCATATTTGCAATTTTAGCACCGCATTTTCCGCATACAACATCAACTGACATGCGATCAGTTTCAGATAAAATTATAAAAGAACTGTTTTGTGTTTTTTTTAATCAGTTTAATAAATTTGATTTACAGTTTTTCAATCAACATTCCACGTTCATCATATCCAACAATTCTTACTCTTGTTCCAAGTGGAAGATCTGCGGGGGACTGTATATCTGACATAAATCCTGAAATTCGAAGATCTATACCATCTAGATTCATTACCACCCAAGCATATGGAACGTATTTTTCATATCCGTCTGGTGGAACCGTTATTATGGTATAGGTTACAACTGAGCCTTTTCCCTCAATGAATATATTTTCAAATCCCTTATTTCCACAATTTTGGCAGAAATAGGTGGTAACTAGGTGTAAATGTCCACATTTTGTGCATTTTCGGGCAAGAACCTTACCTTCCTTGGCACTATTGATGAATTCTTCTTTTGTTAACAATTTATACACTTTTGAATATGTGAACAGCGCAGCTTGCACCTGTTGCGCCAAAGTTATGTGTTAAACCGATTTTAGCATCTTTTATTGTTCTTTCTCCAGCTTTTCCTGTTAACTGATCAAAGACTTCAACTACTTGTCCAATTCCAGTAGCACCAATTGGGTGTCCTTTTGATTTTAATCCTCCTGATGGATTAATTGGTATAGCTCCATTTAGTCTGGTCATTCCTTGTCGTACAGCTTCAACTGCTTTTCCTTTTTCAAAAAATCCCAAGTCTTCAGTATCAACTAGTTCTGCAATTGTAAAACAATCATGTACTTCAGCAAAATCAATATCCTTTGGTATTATTCCCGCCATCTTGTATGCAGCTTGAGCAGCAATCTTTGTACTTGGAATTGTTGTAATGTGTTCTCTTCCTTGTAATGCTGCAGGAGATCCTCCCCTCCCTGACCCCACGACTTGGATGTAATTTTTTGTATGCTCTTTTGCAAATTTTTCGCTGCATATAATCACTGCACTAGCTCCGTCTGAAAATGGACAGCAATCATATAATTTAAGTGGGCTTGCAACAACAGCAGATTTCATAACATCATCAATTGTAATTTTTTTTCTCAGATGT
This sequence comes from Nitrosopumilaceae archaeon, assembly GCA_035631875.1. Taxonomy (NCBI): domain Archaea; kingdom Thermoproteati; phylum Nitrososphaerota; class Nitrososphaeria; order Nitrosopumilales; family Nitrosopumilaceae; species Nitrosopumilaceae archaeon. The sequence continues at coordinate 314,287 of DASQHX010000009.1, forward strand.
GCTTTTGGATTTAGCAAACCGTTATCGTGATTTTTTATTGCGACCATTGCAAGATCTTCTTCTGTTGCTTTGAATTCAGCTAGATAAGCTCTTGCCATTGATGCAAAGAGTCCTGGAAATGACGCACCTGCTCCTCCTTCATAAAAAAAATCAGAGCAATATGAAAAATATGTTGTAGTCCATTCTGTACCTGTATGAGTTACTTTTTCTACTCCTGTTGCTAAGACTGCATCATAAAATCCAGCTGCAACATTTGCATAAGCTTCTCGAAATGAAACAGATCCACTCCCACATGCTGATTCAATTGATAAAGACGGAACTTCTGGAATACCAAGATCACTCATAATAACTGGCCCCAAGTGAACCTGTTTATCGGCTATACCAAATACATTAGAAATGTAACCTGCCTGAATTTCTTTTGGTTCTATTCCTGCACTCTCAATAGCATCAACTGATGCCTGAATTGCTATGTCTGTAATGCTATCTTGTAATTTACCATATTTTGTGCTGCCTGCACCAATAACACAAACCTTTTCCACAAATCTCGCTGACTAGATTCCCTATAAAAATTCTTCATTAATGTTCAATTACAAGATCATGTTATGATAGTGATGCAAGGAAAAAAAAATTCTCAGATTCAGATCTCAGTAAAGAGAAAAACAGTAGATTCAAGAAACTCTGTCAAAATTAATGAAAGAAAAATTGTAAAGATGAAAAATGAGATTAAACAATATTATGATAAAAACGGATATCTTTCTTGGTCTGCAAGAAAAAAGAAATACATCATACTTGGAACAAATTCTCCAGTAAATGGATTGGTTGAATGTCCTCAGTGTCATATTGGAAAGCTTATGGTAATACGTTCTCGTACAACAAAAAAAAGATTCATTGGATGTTCAAATTATTATAATGGATGTAGAGCATCATCACCACTTATACAAAGAGGAATGCTTTGTACAACTAAAATTTTATGTAAGTTTTGTTCTTGGCCAATTGTTCTTTTTAGATATTCTAGAAAACAAAAATGGATAAGACAGTGTGCAAATATAAAATGCAAAACAAGAGAAATTAAATCTTAAAATCTGTATAGATATCTGTTCTTCTATTTTGTAAGAGCGGTAAATTTTTTCTTACCTGACGCACTCTGTCAAGTGAAATGTCAACAATCCCAATTCCTTCTCTTTTTTTCATATCCAATAATATTTTTCCATATGGATCAACTACCACGCTTCGTCCACAGTACATGTTACCAACTTGATCGGGTGAAATAAGATAACAGCCATTTTCAATTGCACGCGTTTTGTTTATAGTTATCCAATGTTCCTCTTTCATCGTACCTTTTACCCATGCAGATGGTGCTACAAGAATTTCTGAACCAGCAGATGCAAGTGTTCTAGACATTTCAGGAAATCGCAAGTCATAGCAAATCATCATTCCCATCTTCCCTATTGTTGTTCTAGTTGGTTTTACAATTTTAGATCCAGCATAAAGCTTGTTAGATTCTTTAAAACCAAGTGCGTCATAAAGGTGAATTTTTCTGTATTTTGATAATACCTTGCCATTTTTATCAATAAGAAAAGTGGTATCGTATACACGATCAATTTTTGGACTTTTTTCATAAAATGTTCCTATTACTTGAATAGAATTTTGTCTTGCAGATTTTGAAATTGAATGAACGAATTCTCCATTGATTGTTTCAGCTAAACTTGCAAGCTCTTTTGGAGATTGAGAGGCTGTTGTATAGAACATCATAAATTCTGGAAATGCACATAGTTTTGCTCCACGTTTTGCAGCTTTGTTTATGTAACCAAGAATTTTTTTTAGATTTTTTTTCTTATCAATATCTGCTTTTAATTGTACAAGTGCAACTTTTGTCATAAATTTTGTATAGAGAGTTAAAATAAAAATGTAGTTTAAAGAGGATTTCCAGCCATATACCAGTTTTCTTTAGGGTTTTCCTCAAAGACCACAATGACATGATTTTCTTTGGTCTTGAGAATTTCTACTGCAGATTTTGTTATTGCTTTAGCAAAATCCTCTTTTTGTTTTTGTGTTCTGCCAGGATACATTGAAATAGTAATTAATGGCATGTGTTTTTATTAAGTCAAGTAGAATTTATTCCTTGATATATCACGATATAAAATAGTGATCTTATGAAACTTGGTTACGTTGTTCTGATAGTTGGTGTAGTCATGTTGATTGTTGGCAATTTTCTTGGAAACGCATTGTTAAACTCTATATTTACAAATAATCCAAATCACTCACATCTAATCAATGATGTAAATCAGGAACTACTATCTCTGAGTTATTCACTCTTAATAATGAGTAAATTGGGAATAGCAGTTCTAGTATTGGGAGGAATTATTTTCATCAAAGATAGAATCAGGAAATAAGAAACTTACTTGTAGTCTTTCCATCCGTATCTTGTTCCATACGTGAATTCTGAGCTGTGTGTTTTTTTGTAAAGAAAACCTGTCAGCAAACCTACCAAAAATCCACCTATATGGGCAAAAAAGGCAACACCAGAACCACTTGAACCAACAAATGCTGGTAAGACGTTTTGAAATATGAACCAAAATGGAAGATACCACTTTACTGAAATACGAATGATTCTAGTGAAAAACCCAAAGAACATCAAAGTTACTACTTTTGCATTAGGATATATCACAAGATATGCTCCAAGTACACCAGAAATTGCTCCTGATGCACCTAATGCAGGAGCAACACTTGATGGATCAGATAATATGTGTACAAAATCTGCAACTATTCCCCAGAATAGATACAATGCAAGAAATTTTCCTCTTCCAAATCTGTATTCAATGTTATCACCAAAGATATACAAAAATAACATGTTTCCTCCTATATGTAAAATCCCTGCATGGAGAAACATTGAACTGAAAATTGATGATATTACACCATAATTTTTGTCAATTAATCCATGAGTTACTTCTGACGGGACAGTACCATAGTTAAGAAAAATTTGTTCTGCATTCTGATTTGTAAACTCGTAGAATTGTCCTATAACAGAAATCTCCCAAAAAAATACAATTACATTTATTGCAATAAGTGTCCAAGTAACATAAGGTTTGTAACCTACGGGTTTTGGGTTTTCATCACGTAATGGAATCATGGAATAATAAACTAACTTTTATTTTGTATAATAATATTTGTAGAATTTCAAATTTTATACAGAAATTATTTCTATTGTAACCTAGTTTTTGCAGTGACTGCTACCACGCTAACTATGGCAATTACAAGAACTAGTGATGCAATTGAACCAAATTCTGGTACTTTTGCAGTGTTATTTTGTATAGTGTCACTTGTAACTGTAGATGGGATAACAAGATCTCCTCTACCTATTCCTATTCTACTTGTGTCAGGTAGACCATTGTTAATTATAGATTTTACGTTAATTTCTACTCTATAGATTCCATTGCTTGGCAAGTTTAACGATTGAGTATCAATGCCCCCTTTTGCTGTAAGACTTGTCTCAGAAAGTGCTGTATTACCATCACTATCTAATATTTTGAGGTCATAGTTTACATCTCCAGTTACTTGTTGCTCTGTAAAGGCATCAAAAAATGTCAGTTTAAGATTATTTTGTGTATTTGCAGTAATCTGTGTAGGAGACCAACCAAGATTAATTCCCCATCCACCAAAATCAGTTAGCACACTAGAAGAAGTCTTGACGTTTGCAACTGCTGGTGCAAGTTGAAAATCCATAGTGTTTGTTCCAGGAGGCATAGTTTTTGCGATATTTTGAATATCAATTTTGTTTAACAAAATATGCGCTATTACAGTATCACCTAAAGAATATGGATCTACAATTAGTCGTCTTCCAGTGATCGGATCCCCATTTACACTTGCAACATATGTTGGAGTACTTGTAAATTCTTTGAATGATTTTGGAATATGAATCTCTTCATGTACAAAGATAGGACGATCTTGGAATCTAGTCGTATTCCAATCAAATGGCATAGAATATGAAATTTGTAATTTTGATGGATCGAAGCTAAAATCGTTATTGATTTTGTCATAGTATGAAATTATTTCAGAGTTGTAGTTATTGTTGTTATATGTTATAGTGTGATTTGAAATATCTCCAACACTTAGGTAAGAATCAAATTTTGGAGCAGTATCAGGTGTAAAAAGGTTATTCAAAAAATCAATCGTCTGCAATTCCAAATGAATGTGATATAGTCCTCCTTCTTTTAGTATAGGTGCCAGTACGTTAATTGGTCCACCACTCTGTGACATCCACGAATTTAATACAGGATCTTGATCAGCTTGTATAGTCCATTGCCCTATGGTATCAGTTGGAGTAATCTTAAGAGTTATTGTTCCTGTACTGGTGGAGAAAAGATCTCGCATCAAAAGTTGATTGCCTTTTGTTATCTCAATCCAGAGTGAATATTTTTGAACTGTCTCATTTGTATTTGCATCAAATATTCTAAGGAACATGGTCTTGTCCTGATTAACATTTGAGGTAATAATAGGCGGAGTAAGTTTAATGAAAACTTGAATTTTTTTATTTCCAACTGTTGCAGGTGGAAGATTTTCCATTGTAAAGCCATCTCCATAAACATGATGTAAAGTCATAGATCCTAAGATAGAAAAAAGTGCAAGAGCAAAAATTGCAGATAGGATACCCTTAGACAGATATGACTTCATTAACAAACCTCTATACAGATCATATTTAATTCTTAAGGATAATTCTCATTACCATTAAATTAATGATAAATAAGAGAATCACTAATGAAAAAATGGACAAAAATTTGTTTTATTATTAGTATTTTTGCAGTTGGTTCAGCTTTTTATTTTATATTGAATTTTAATAATTTTGGTGCAGAAAATTTTGCTTTTGCACAAAGCTCATCAATAACTATAATCACTTTAACAAATAATAACGTTTTACTTGGTGGTGCTGAATATTCCATCACACCAAATCCATTAGGAAGTTCTGGAACTTTTACTATAAAAGACAATTCTGTATTGGACTCTGAAAAAGACAAAGATGGAATTATCACCATAACTGGCATAAAAAATGGAAACTATACAATTTCTCAAATCAACGCACCAACAGGATATGATTTTGACAAGCTTTCAAAAACAATACAAGTAAAAGATTCATCTGCAGTTTCAACATTTACTAATATTTCTTCTGGAACCAGTTTGGTAACAAGCAATCCTGTAAACAACATAACGTATACAGCAAAATTTGAATGCGGTTCAATTAATGCTGATGAAGGACCTCTAAGACCTGGTCATTACGATACAGATCTTAGCATTTTTAACAAGCAAAACTATCAAGTTTCAATATTATGGAATGCTGTATTAAATGACGGACCAAATTCTAATGCCATTTTAAAAAATCTAAATTCTGAAACATCAACTGCTCTTACTTGTCAAGATATTAGAAAACTACTTGGAACCAATAATGAAAATTTTGTTGAGGGTTTTGTGATAATTAACGTACCATTGGATTCAACATTACAACCAGAAAAAGGAATAACATTACAAAACCTATCAGGTGATCAAATTAATCTTCTTAATGTTCAAGTATTTTACACCGCTAATGCACTTGCAACACTTCCACATGAAGTAATAGTGGATAAGATCTCATTTTACATAATTCAAGACAATACAGGTAAGATTCCAAAAGAAATGATTCGTAAAACACTAGATATTTCGATACCATCAAGTATCAATGAATTATCAAATACTGAAACCAAGGTAAAGAATATTCTTGCGCAAAAGTATAATCTTACTGATAATGATCTAGGAATGATATCAGTTAGAATACAAAGTATTTCAGTTGGAGTTGGTACTCTCATAGATGATCATGCCATATCATTAATTACAATACAGCCCCAAACAAGCTCCTAAATCAGATCTAGAATTCTATTATAAAAGTAATGTTAGATATTATAAAAATAATAAAAAGAAAATGAGAGATTTAGAGTTTTAGGAATCCTCTAGTCTTTGCAGTTACTGCTACCACGCTAACTATTGCAATTACAAGAACTAGTGATGCAATTGAACCAAATTCTGGTAACATTGTACTGTTAGTCGTACTGTTAATTGTAGTTGTTGAATTGTTTGTTTGTGTACTAGATGCTCCCACTATGACTTGACCAGTCATCCATGGATGAATTTCGTCAAAATAGTTGATTGCTCCTATATCAGCAGTTGTAAATGTGTGAGAAAATGTCTGTCCAGGTGAAAGGTATTGACTGTCAAATACAGAACCAGTAGTATTATCGTTTTGTTTTCCACTTGTTACTGTGTGAGGTGATCCTGTACCTGTGTCTGTCCATGTAACTGTATCACCTGGTGACACTTGTACTGGATTTGGTGTAAAACAGTCATTTGTTGCTGCACAAGCTTGATTACTGATATTACCTTTTACTACGGTGAAAGTATTTGCAAATGCGGATGGGGTAAATGCCACAATACCAACTAGAGTCAAAACAACAAGGAATGAACCTATTGTTTTTGACTTCATGGATATGCTATTTATTCAAGTGATAAAAAAGTATTTGTATTTCTGGTGATTATGTCTATTTCTTGTCGTAAATATGAATAATCTTTACGATGACTGATATTAATAAAAAGAAAATGAGAGATTTAGAGTTTTAGGAATCCTCTAGTCTTTGCAGTTACTGCTACCACGCTAACTATTGCAATTACAAGAACTAATGATGCGACTGGACCAAATTCTGGGACTGCATTATTGTTTGTTGCGTTAGGTGTTTCAGTTGGTGCCGGTGTTGTTGAAGCTGCTGCTACAGTTACAACTCCTACCATCCAAGGATGAAGTTGGCAATAGTAGTTGAATGTTCCAGCATCTGCGAATGTATGTGAAAATGTTGTTCCTGGTTTGAAAGTACTAAAACCAGTGTCAAAGACAGAACCAGTTGTATTATCATTTGGACCATTTCCACTTGATACAGTATGTAATTGTGCATCAGTATTTGTCCATGTGACTGTACCACCTACGTCTACAGATACATTACCTGGTTGAAAACAATCTGTTGTACATGATCCAGAACTTCCAGCTCCTTTTTTTACTGTAACACTAGCTGTTGATTGAGCAAAGGCTGATGGAGCAAATGCCACAATACCAACTACTAAGGTTACAATAACGAACAGTGAACCTATTAGTTTTGAGTTCATGGATCCTGCTAATTCTAAGCCACTATAAAAACGTGTTTGCTTTTCTCATTATTTTTGCAATTGCCCAAGAGGAATAGATTGCACCTAGACCCGCAAATATCAAAACTGTTGCAGATGTTGTAATCATAATAAACTGAGTATTACCTGTAACAATTGAGATTAATGTCAAAGATAACACTCCCGAAATTGTTGTAATTATAATTTTTGGATTTAGTTTTTTGGTTTCTCTAACGGATTTAATGGCAAGACCTGCAGGCCAAAGATAAGTTGCACCAATCAATGATGATGCCATTATTCCTGATGATATAACTGAAAGATTGTTATTTCCAATTGTTGAGAATTTTGCCATTTGAAGAATTCCAAGAAGAGGCGATATTCCTGCTCTCACAGTTTCTTGCAAAAGAGGGTGTGTTCTTTCCGCATCAGCTACTGTTGGACTAAATGAATAGTAAACAGTATTGAATGCATTAAGAAAACTTGAACCAGCTACAGTTGTCATGATTGTATTGTCTCTATATTCTCTTAAGAATTGTACTTGCGGTGCAAGCTCTGATCCATACGCTGCAGTTGCTATGAGACAACCGCTTTTTGGCTGAACCGGTTGTGTTGGTTGAGATGGCTGTGTAGGTTGAGAACTACCAGCAGTAATAGAGAATGTTGCCGTTTCTGGTGGAATTGGTTGGAACAAAATTCCTTCTACACTAACAGTAATTTGGTAGTCTCCTGCATCTTGAAATTGATATGGAATGCTGACAGCACCTTCTTCTCCAACATGTGTAATGGGAATTCCAAAAACTTGGTTTTGTCCTTTTGTTACTGTAACTCTATAGTCAATGTGTGGTTGAATCGCATTTGTTTGTTTGTTTATGAAACTGATTTTAAGTTTGGTCTGGTCTCCTGGATTTGGATTTGCAGGATCTGTAGAAAATCCAACTTTTATGGTTCCACCACTTGTTAGTTTGATTTGTTGTGATGATATTTGCCCAAATACAGGCAAGATTAAGAGCGGTAACAAAACTAACACCAAAGACAATTTTAGTAATTTATTATAAAAAATCAAATTTTTTCACCTTTACGAGAAATAGCAAATACTGCAATAACTATTCCAGCTACACCTATACCAATTCCTGCCATGCTTATCATGTACAATCTATCAGTAGTGTCCTTTACATCTTGAAAGGATTTTCCAACGTTTGCTACATTTTGTGCAGCTGAATTTGCACTGCTTTTTGCATCTTCAATATCACTTGTTAGTTGATTGATAATTGTGCTAACTTGTCCCATATTGGAAGTATCTGCGGAACCAGATGATGGAAAATTAAGAATATCTACGCTTGCAACATCATCTAGCGGTATTTCGGTATCAATACTTTGATCTTCTATAGTACCTTTCATAATAAGACTATAAGTTCCAACTCGAGTTGGAATCAATGGAGAAACATACTGCCCATCAGCTGTATTATCAGGAACAAAATCTAATTGTTTTGTAACTGAACCATATTTTATTGAGATTTGCATGTTGGCTAATGCGTTGATGACAGGTTTAGCGCTGTCCCCACTGCCTTTTTTCACTATAACTATAGGTGCATTTATCAATCCATTATACACCGGCTCGTTCTGCCAGCCAATTGTTACAAGATAATTACCAAATACTTTGGTAATATGTGCTGATGCTGGTTTTACTGCAAAGGGAGAAATTGAAAGTATTAATAAAATCAGGATAGAGATAGATGCAAGAGTTAGAATTCTTGTTTTCATTTAGCTTAAAGTAAATGATCTGATATTTATTGTCTTAACTTTATGGATCTAAATCTTGTTATCGCTATAACACCTACTATAGAAATTATTACCAATAATGCTGGCATTGGAAATTCTGGTACTGTTGTAGATGAGCCCGGATTATTATAACCAGGTGTTACTTGATAGCCCTCTTGTATATTATAAGCAGAAATAAGAGCCGGATGAAGATCTTTATGGACATCCATCATTATGGTATTTGCATCAGCTTTGCTATTTAGATCCTGTAATAGTTTTGTAAATGCCGCTGATACTTTTGCATTTCCGTCAGATTTATCTGGATTCTTTGCAGCAAGGTCATTAAACAAGTTTTGTGCTGAGGTTGCAAGACCTATTGAATTTTCATATTTATTCTGATCAACTACAGTACTGGTCATGACCATACTGCCTCCTGATATGTTATCACCCATTTTCATTTGGGACATATCATTTAGATCAACAGTTGCATTTATTGCGTCACCATATTTTTCTAATGTCTCCTTAAGCACTAAAGTTACAGCTAATGCTTGTACAGTTGAGTTATTTAGCTTGTCCTTGTCAACTCGTACTGGTATAGATTCATCTAGATAACCATTAAGTTTTGATACGTCATCATTTACCATATTCTGGTTTCCGGCTTTTCTAGCATCATCAAGAGTTGCATTAATAGTAGTTGGAATCTCTGTTTGTAACAAAGTATTTCTCTCTCCCATTTCTCTTGTGTCATTTACATTCCAATACTCTCCTAATGCATCAGAATAGTAATCAATTGCAGCCGTATCACCAACATGCTTTGCAACTATACTTACTTCAGTTTTGATTTCTGCTACTTTGGCAAGCCAAGATGCACTCTCATCTCCACCAAAATTATGTGCGTATGCAGGATGAGTATATATCAATCCAGAAGAGATTATACCAGCTAGTAATAATGCTATGACCTTTTTATTCACATTTTGCTGATCGTTCTCTTTGTTTAAATATTTTCTAGTACAAATGTCGAACACCATAGTATAAAAATAAAAAATCATTTCTAAACTTCATTTTATAATATTTCTACATAAAAATTCTAATTCAATTGTTTGTTAAGAATCTTAGTAAGAGCCATATAGTAAAATCAGCTTAATAGTCATTGTACATGACAAAGTTTAATGGCAAATTATCATTTCAAATTATTTTAATCATTGTAATTATATCATCGATAATCTTTGCAATTCCAAATATTCCTAATTCTTATGCGCATGCTTTTGTAACGAAAAGTGATCCTGCTCAAGGACAATCATTGGCTACTCAACCGTCTAAAATTGATGTATACTTTAGTGATCCTGTAGATATTAGGTATAGCCAGCTAAAAGTTTTGGATTCTGATGGAAATGAGATACAAGAAAAAGATCAGCACTACATTGATAATGATCAAACTACATTAAGTGTATCATTACCTTCTGGACTTAAAGATGGAATTTATACCATTACTACCAAAGTTCTTGATCAAACAGATGGTCATGTAACTGAAGATGCTATAGTTTTTGCTATAGGTCAAGCAGTACCACAAAATTTTGTTAATCCTACTAGTAGCAATTATCAAGAGATCTCCATCCCTGAAGCAATCACAAGATTTCCTGCGCTAGTTGGTCAGGTCATGGTAGTTGGTATTTCATTTGCCACATTGTGGTTATGGAAACCATTATCAAGAATTCAGTGGTTAGAAACCTCTCTAACAGAAAGTAGAATCAAAATTGATGTAAGTATGATGAAACTAGCAGTAATTGGTTCCGTTATAATATTATCATCTGGCTTTGCCATGATTGCTGTTCAAGCTTATTCAATTAATGCAGGAATTCTGGATGCAATTTCTACAAAATTTGGAAACATATGGGTAATCAGAATGATCTCATCAGTTACATTGCTTGTATTATCTTTTGTAATATTACAGAAAATAAAAAAATCAAATTTCATCGTATCCAGAGTACATGTTTTAGGATTATTTGGGATGGGCTTAGTAGTACTTGCAACTACAAGTTTAATCAGCCACGGTGCAGCTACTGGAAAAATATTACCACTAATACTAGATTTCATACATAATGTAGTAGCTTCTCTTTGGATTGGTGGAATTTTCTATATTGCATTCATTGTAATGCCAAAACTAAAACTTGTCAATGAAAATGTTGGCGTATCTACCATATCAATTTTGATCCCTAGGTTTTCAATTATAGCAATAACAATTCTTGGTGCAATAGTAATTACTGGTCCATTTCTGCTATATTCTCTTGAAAATAATCTTGCCTTAACCTTAGCATCGACATATGGCAAAATATTGATTGTAAAACTCTCTCTTGCTGCAGCTATGATAGCTATAGGAGCATATAATCAGATGATCATACACAAGCAAGCATTCAACACAACTAACAGTTTAACTACAAAAAATAGAACAGTAACTACACAAAATGTAAATGATACAAAATCTATTTTATCTAAATTTACTAATAGTGCAAAAATTGAATCACTAATAGGCATAGCTTTGATTGCTTCTGTTGCTGTACTTGTTGACTCTGGTGTTCCATCAAGTGAATTTCAAAATCAGTTACAATCAATACAAGATCAAAATATTTTTGCACTAGCGACACTCGATAATACAATCACTGATCAGAAGTTTTCAGAAACAAAATTTGTAGAAAATGGCAGTAGAATAATTTTAACAATTAATCCATTTTTTACAGGCAATAATGATTTTAAAATTTCATTTTTAGATTCAAACAAAAATCCAATAGATATGAAATCAGTACAATTGAGATTAACCCAAGTCGATAAGGGAATAGGTCCAATCACGATAAACGCACAGCAAGTTTCTACAGGAATATTTTCTGTAAACACTGCATTTGGATTCCCAGGACATTGGAATGCACGAATAGAGGGAATTCAAAATAAGGAAAATTCACTCAATCTTGTTGCGTCTTATGATGACTTACTTGTGAAACCAAATTTGTCTAGTCTAACAGTCAATATTAAAGAATTCAAAATGCCTGAAAACAATAGCCGACCTTTGTATCCTGCGTATGATAATAGTAGAAATGTAGTTTGGATAGGCGACAATAATAGTAAAATATTTGAGTTTGATCTAAATTCAAAAAAATTCATTGAACATAAAATTAATGGTATTAACATTATATCAGCTATAACATTAGATTCTCAACATAAAATATGGTACACAGATCCAATATCAAAAATAATTGGAAATTATGATCCAAGTAATAACTCTAATCAAATCTATAAAATTCCAAGTCAAGGCACTATTTCTGGAATTACCATAGATGATTCTGATAATGTTTGGTTAATTGATGCATCTAATGATAAAGTGTTGAAATTCAATCCAATAACAAAGAACTTTACTTCAATAAACTTGGAGAATGGTTCTCAACCTTTAGGGATTACCATGGAAAAATCATCAGGACAAATATGGATTGCCGAAGGAGGAATCGGAAAGATAGCAAGTATAGATCCTAATAATTATAAAATTAATGAATATGCTCCAACAGAAAATAATGTTATACTTGCTACTCCTACAGGTATAATTTCAGATCCTGTAACAGGTAACATTTACGTTTCAGAACATGATGGCTATGCAGTATCGGTTTTTAATCCACTTTTAAAGACCTTCAAAAAAATCACCTTAGACTTAGAGAAGTCAGATTTGCCACTTGGAATGGTTTTTGATAATTATCATAATCTTTGGGTTGCACAACATACGTTGGATAAAATCGCTGTAATGGATCCTAGAACTGGTGAATTCCGTGAGTTTGACATACCAACGAAAAATACATGGGTTCAGTGGTTAACTGTAGATTCACAAGGCAACATAGTCATGGCAGAATACATGAGTGGTTCACTTGGAATTATATCAACAAATGTGAATCCTGCATTAACACAAGACAATTCTCAAACAAATAACTTACCTGCAGGAATTCCACGTCTGGGCTTCAGCTATGCAGACATGGTAGCTCCTTCAATGGCAGGATTGCTAATAGTTGTTGCTTTCTTTTATTCAAAAAGTGTTACAGATCTAAAGAACAGTATAAGACAAATAAAGAAAAATACAGATTAACAAATATAATTTCATTAATACTAGTTCTACTTTTGTACCAGTTCATTTAAATTTCTGAAAAGCTAATTTTAATCGTGTTCAGATATAGTGAGATGTTAGAAAATAAATCCACTCTACTTAGCATAGTGATGTTTGTGGTAGTTGGACTTTTAGCTATACCTGTTGTACTACCTCACATATCTCATCAATTCCAAGTTTTCCACATACTACTTCATTTTGCAGGGATTAGTTTTGCAGTTTTTCTGAGTATTATTTCTGCTCTTGCATATTCAAAGAATAGAACTAGAAGACTTTTGTTTACTATGATTGCATTTTCTTTGTTTGTTGTATCAGAATCATTTTCTGTAATAGATGCGGCATGGCAATATACTTACTATCTTGGAGAATTCTCAGCAGCTGAATTAGGACATATTTTGATGATCGGTACACTAGGAATGTTTGCATTAAGTGTATTTAGGAGAGATTGAATTGGATAGAAGTTTACAGTTAATTGACATTATTGAAAAAAATCCTGGAATAAAATTCCGTGAGATAATGAGAGAAACAGGTATGAAAAATGGTGTACTAAGCTACCATACAAGAAAATTAGAAAAAATCGGAGTTGTAAAAGTGGAAAGAGGTCCTAGACAAACTAGATTTTATCCCCTTGGTATTACAGGTGAAGAATCTATTCTGATAAGAAATCTAAGACAAGAGACTCCAAGACAGATTTTGTTGTCATTACTTGATGAAAAAATGCTTTCATTTAACAAGATAGTAGAAAAAGTAAGAAAATCACCCTCAACAGTCTCAATTTATCTTAGTCAACTCATCGAAAACAATATTGTAGAAATCAAAATTATTGAATCAAAAAAAATCTTTTACATAAAAGATGTAGAAATAGTTCAAAATGCAATTAACAAATATCATCCAACGTTAATTGAAAAATCAGCAGATCGTCTTGCAGATATTTTCAATTCTCTTTAGGTACTATATTTCATATTCTAGAAAGGAACTAAGATGTTCGTAAAGGACATCTTAGAATCCTTATGAAGTCACTTCTTGTTTGTAAATTTATTTTATAAAAAACGTGGTACAATCATAGAATGTACTATAGTTCATTTGACGAATATACCAAATTGGTAAAATAATAAATTGATTTTTCTCATGAGTAATGAAGAATAAAAAACTTCTAAGCACAATTCTAGGAATAGCAATTGTGGCCGCAATTGGATTTGGGTTAAATCCAATGCAAAAAATAACTTCTGTACATGCAGATACTGCACAAATTAATCCAATGCCAAATGAGCAATGGTTCAGTTTGAACGGAATAACTCTAAAATCGGGAGAATTTCTAGACTTGGTAGATACAACTCCATTTATGACTACCAAAGGTCATGTTGCAGCATACCTACCATGTGACAAACAAGGCAACACACCAATAACATATCTACAGGGAGTAGTTGATGTTGGTGTAAATACACTAACTCCTGTGGATAAGGAGTACCTCCCACAGCTATCTACTCCAGGAAAGAATTGTCTATATCACTTTGACATAGGCACATCTGAGGGTGCAACTGACTTTGCCATAATAAACAGTGGCAAGCAACCAGTTCACTTTGAAGATAGAAACACCTTAACATTCTCTAGTACAGAAGGATTTATCGGTGGCGGATAAAAATACTTCACCGCTTTTTTAGGTGAACTTCATTTTTTATTTTTTCAATTTTAAAGCCAAACGTAACAATTTGGGAATCAACTTTAGTGTTTATTTATAGTAATGAAATCAATCATAGTATAGAATATGATATCTTTGTATACAAAATATTTTCTACTTTTAATTTTTTTCGGATCTTCTGGTCTTTTATTTTTATCAGCTTACGGCGATGGCCTTGCAAGTGAAACTTTACCACCTGAAATGATTGGAAACATAAATGTGACTTTGTCAATTGCCTCTACACCATTTTCTATAGATGACTATCACACAGGCACAGAAATGAACTTCTTTGTAATTGATGTATCTAATCAACAACCACTTCCTGATGTCACAGTTTCAATATCTGCATTCAAAGGTGACAAAGCTCTTTTTGGTCATATTTTTAAAAGTGATAGCGGAAATTTTCTAATATTTGCATACCCACAAGAATCTGGAGATATTTCAATTAATGAACAAGGGGCAGTTTTTTCTGGCTTGCTTGATCAGCATAGTGGCAAGTATGACATAAAGGGTCCAATCTTTAATTCTGGTGGATTATACAGATTCAAAATTAACGTATTAACAATTGGTTCATACGACAATCAAATTAGCAAATCATACAACGCAGCTATATCTATTCCAGAAACTAACCAATACCAAATTCATGACAAAGATTACGGTAATCAAAATGTTACAATGATTGCATACTATGATCAGATTAATAATTTCCATTATGATTCAGAAAAAAAATCAATAAACTTTGCAATGCTATTTGATTGGTCAGAGGGAAATATCAATAATGTATCAGTTGTTCATCAAGAGCTCAAGATTCCAAAAACATTTGGAGATTTTCTAGTTACAAAATATAATGCCTATGTCAATGGAATCAAACTACCTGATAATGCTATTACAATAGATGATTATTCATCTGATGACAGAATAGTTCATCTAATATTATACAAGCAAGAACTAGCAAATTTGGCGATAAAACAGCAATCTTCCAAATCAGAAATGGATTATTCCTTAATGCCAAGTAATGAAACTGGCTTTCCCATAGTACAATTTACAAGAAATGCACAGTTCAAGATTAGTTTAAGTTGGGATCCACCAAAGATCACAGCTGGATCTGATACTAAATTCAACTTTAAAATTCTGGATCCTTATCTCGTAAATCAGACAGTTAGTGATATAGGCTATGATTTTTCATTAATTGCAAATCATAAAGCAATCTTTCAGAAATCTGGCGTGACAGCTGAGACAGGTAATAATACCATTACAGCACCCATTCCAGCAAATGCTACAGGTCCAATCACAATAGCATTTGAGAACATAAAGGGAAATAGCTTTGCAGGCGCAGAAATGTCATCAGTTATTTCAAATCCTACACGAGTGCCTGAATTTCCAATTAGTTCATTGATAGTTCTTTTTGCGATATTTGTAATTGCAATCTCATTTTCGAAATTCACAAAATTTAGAGTTATGTACTAAGTGAATTATTTTCATTTGTTAATATTTTTGTTGAAAACAAACCAGCATGTTTTGCTATCAATGTTCCTACAAACATTGCAACCATTAGCATAACTATAGCTCCCGATGGAGCCAGATTGAAATAATAAGATGTTGTTATTCCAGCAACTACTGCAGTTACTGATAGAGAGATTGAAATAATGATTGTTTTTTTGAATCCTTTCCCCATCATTATACTGGTTATGTTTGGTAACACTATGAGTGCAGATATCAATAAAATTCCAACCAATCGCATTGTTGCAATTACAGTAACTGCTGCCAAAGCTACGAAGAGATAATTTAGTTTTTCAATAGGTATCCCATGAACTTTTGCCTGTTCTTCATCGAATGTAAAATGTATCATTGGTTTTCTAATTACAATCAATGTCACAATTACACCACAGCTTACTGCTAAAATTGTTAGTGTGTCTTGCGTACTTGTTAACAAGATACTTCCAAACAGAAAGCTGAAAAGATCAATAGTAAACCCATGTGATGCACTAATGAGTAATACGCCTATAGCAAAGCCTGATGATAATAAAACTGCAATGGCAGCATCTCCTGATATTTTGGTACTCTTTCTTAGTTTTGTCATACCAAGAGCAGCTGAAACAGAAACAGCAAATGCGGTCCAAATTGGATATATGTTAAGAAAGAATCCAAGGGCAATACCACCAAATGCCACATGAGAGAGAGCATCACCAAATAAAGAGTATCTTTTCAATACCAAAAAAAGGCCTATAATTGAACAGGTAATTGATACTATTACACCTGTAAGCAGAGCTCTTTGCATAAAACCATACGACAAGATATCCAAATTCATTTAAATCACATATCGTGTTTGTGCATGTGCATCTGCATTGCGGATTCTGAATACGTTTTGAGTAGATCTTTGTTTGCAAAAAATTCTTCTTTCTCACCATGAAAGAACAAGTCTCTATTCATACATGCTACTCTAGTTGCCAAATCCGAAATTGCAGTAAGATCATGTGAAGACCACACTATGGTGATCTTGTTTTCCTTGTTTATTTTTCTAAGTACTGAATAGAATTTGTTTTGTACTTCCATGTCTACTCCAGTTACAGGTTCATCTAATATCATCAACAACGGTTCTTTGACAAGAGCTTTTGCAATGAAAGCTCGTTGTTGTTCACCTCCTGATAGTTCGCTAATTCTTCTATCTTTGAATGATTCTAATCCTACAATCTTTAGTGCTTCTTCTATTTTTTCATTATCTTTGATAGATGTTTGAAATATTCTGTTCCAACAGCATCCACAACTTTGCATTAAGGCAGCACCTATAGCTAACTTTTTTCGTGATAAAATTCCCATTGCAACAATATCAGAAACAGTTGCTGGAAAGTTTGGTTCAAAATTTACTTTTTGTGGAACATAACCTATCATTGATAGTAATGTAGTGTATTGATTTCCTTCATATCCAAATAATTTGATTTTGCCTTGATAATTTTGCAATCCAAGAATAGCTCTAAACAGAGTGGTTTTACCTGCGCCATTTGGTCCAACAATACCTAGTAGATCTCCCTCTTGAACACTAAAACTGATCTTGTTTACTGCTAGAGCTCCATTATGACCTACCGAAACATTCTCCACTTCTAATGCATTCATTGACATTCTAGCGCAATTTTGAGATTATGCAGGTTTTGATACCACTTGTCTAGGTATGTCTTTCCTTCTTGTTGTTCAGTTTGATTTATGCCTTCAAGAGGGCTTAGTACCAAAACCTGTGCACCTACTTCATTAGCTAATGTATTAGCAAGTCTAGGATCAACCAAATCCTCAGAAAATATTACTTTGACATCTTTGTCTTTTGCAATTTGGACTACCTTTTGAATATCCTGTGGTGGAACATCTGCTTCCGGTGCCATTCCACTTATCCAGACATCATGTACACCATATCTATTTGTAAAATAATGATATGCATTATGAAATGATACAAAAGTATCTTTTTTACAGTTTGATAATCCAGATTTTATGCTGTTATCCAGTGCAACTAACTTTGCAATGTATGCATTTGCATTATCCTCATAATATTTAGCATTTATAGGATCTGCTTTTTCCATAGCATTTTTTATATTTGTGACTTCTTGTTCTGCAAGTATTGGATCGTTCCACACATGTGGATCCATTCCTCCCTGAGCTAGAATTTGTTTGTCGTCTTCAGCAGAATCAGCTTTCAAGAGAGTGATACCTTCCGTAGCCTTGACAAATGTCATGTTTGAAAATTCTTCAGATGACATGAAATTTGAAATGTATGCTTCCATGCCAGCACCATTATAAATGAAAAGTTTTGTTCCTTTTAATTCTTGAATCTGTTGTATACTGGGTTCCCATTCATGTGGTTCAGTTCCAATTGGAAGAAAGCTGGAAACATCGGCCTTGTCACCTGCTACATTTTTTGTAAATTCATATAATGGAAAAAATGATGCTGCTACTTTGAGCTTTTCAGGTGTTTGTATATTCAGTGCTGAGTTTTGTGTTGTTGATTGCAGAAGACTGGCATTCATTGATACAGCTATAATTGCAATTATGACAGACGCAATTATCCCGCCAATTATTACTGCACTCTTGCCTGACTTCATACAAAATCATAAATATTATTAACTTATAATCTTTTTTATATTAAAAATAACTACATATTCTCATAAAACTTAATAATTTATTCATAATAACTTTATATATAATTATTAATTAAAAATTTACATGGGAATTATCAGCATATCACTAAATGATAATATCTTGAAAGAGATGGATCAACTCCAAAAAGAGTTTGGATTTACTGGAAGATCTGAATTGATAAGAGCCGGAATAAGGATGCTTCTAACAGACAAAATAGACAAAGAAAAACAGACAGGTGATATTGGTTGTATTCTTACAGTTACACATGAGGAAGACGATGAAGAGTCTGTAACCAAAATAAAACACAGATTTGAAAACATAATTCAGACACATCTTCATTGTAAGATAAGAAACGATAAGTGTTTAGAATTGTTCATACTCAACGGTAAAGCAACAAAGGTTAATGAAATGTCACGAGAGTTCCAAGCAAGTGACAAGATGGAACATGTGAAATTAACTATTACCTGATTCCAATTCAGAAATTTAATTAATTTCATGAGGATTTCGAAATAGTTTTATGCCAATTGTAACTGTCCTTAGATCTTTTATTTTGAGTTATAAAAAATCTGTAGATATATTTTACATTGATCTCTCACTGGGAATTAGTCTGATAAACTTCCCTAGGTTTAATTCTTTGATAAATGAACCTAACAAACAAATAAAAAATAAACACTTCGCTTGTTATGAAAAAGCTTACCGGATATGGCTCATAAAATGAAATAAAGAGACCCAGCCACGTTGCCATTAGAGCAATAACTATAGAAATTATTATAACTCGCTGTGGTCGTTTTGCTAATCGTTGAGCAGTTGCCGCTGGCGTGACCATTAATGAAAAAATAAGAAGGACACCTACCACCTGAACAGCGATCGATGCTGCAATTGCAACCAAAAGCATGAAAACTATGCCAAGCAAAAGAACAGGCATTCCTTTTGCTTCTGCCACTTCCTCATCAAGTGATGCGAATAAAAGCGGTCGATATACAACCGCAATTGCAGCTAAAATTATCGAACCAGCAACAAGTGTTAGAAAGGCATCACTGCTACTAATGCCCAATATTTCTCCAAACAAGATAGAATATGCCTCAGTCGCATAACCAGTATAGAGGCTGATGAATAATACGCCCATGCCTAACATGAATGCAAGAACTATACCGATCTGAGTGTCACGATGGGCAGCACGAGGACCAAGTATGGCCATCACAAAACCGCTGGCACTTGTAGACAACAGAAGACCAAAAACAGGTCTGATTCCAAATAATACGGCTCCTGCTGCACCGGCAAAACCAATGTGAGCAAGTGCATGGGCTGCAAACGATGAACGACGTAACACAACAAAGTAACCGACAATGCCTGCTATGATTGCGACTATTGTTCCTGCTTCAAATGCATGTTGCATAAACTCGAACTGAAACATTTGTTGCAGGTCAGCAAGTAAATTAATGCTAAAGGTAGCACTATTCATGACCATGGCTGTCCTCAATACCTATAATCGCAATATTGCCCTTGGAATCATTCAGTACTTCAATTGGAACCCCGTACAAAGCTGTAAGAGACTCTGACGTCAAAACTTCTTTCGGTTTTCCGGTTGCCAGCTTGCCATTGGCAATATACACCACTTTATCGAGAAATGGTAAAAGAGGATTAATGTTATGAGCTATCAGTAATGCTGTTACATTACGCGATCTAACCACGTTATTGACAAGCTGCAACAATTCTTTCTCGCGCCTCATGTCAAGATTCGACAATGGTTCATCAAGCAATAATATATCAGGATTGCTTACTAATGCCTCTGCTAGAAATATCCTCTGTAGTTCTCCACCTGACAATGTACTGAGGGAACGATGTGCCAACTCTCTCGCTCCAACAGCTTCCAGCGCATCAAAAGCAGCTTTGCGGTCTTTTTGGGAAAAAAGGTTAAAACCCCACTGCTTGCCGGAAAAACCTAGTCGCACTAATTCGAGAGATTCAATATTAGTTTCGCTGTCAATTGTGTGACGCTGGGGCACATAACCAATCTGTGTATTTCCACGCTTAGGAGGGGCATTGAATATTTTGATAGTGCCGTTAACTGGTTGCTGTAATCCGAGTAGTAAACGAAATAGAGTTGTCTTACCTGCTCCGTTAGGACCAATAATTGCCACAAACTCACCGCGATCAATGTCAAAACTGGCGTCACTCCAGACGGTCTTATCTTGATAACCAGCTACTGCATGTTCAGCTGTAATGATCTTGGAATGTGATGTGCTCATCCGTCATTTTCCAAGGGCTTGTGCATTAAGTGCGTTTTGAAGAGAGAGCAATTCTCCATTCATCCAATCTTGGAATGTAACATCTGATGGCTGTATTGTTTCTGTTACACCAACAATCGGAATACCTTCTTTAGCGGCAAGTGCCTTGATACTTTGCGTGAGCGGTGTTACGGTTTGTTCATTGTAGACCAACACGGTCACATTTCCACCCTGGCCTTGAAGCAGCTGCTGAAATTGTACAACACTCTGTGCCGGCGGATCGTTTCCTTCAGCAACAGCTTTCATAAATTCAGGAGGAGATACGAGGTCAAGACCCGCAGCGTTTGCAAGATACTCAAAGATGTTCTCTGTAGATGCTACTTGTGTACCATGGAATTGCTGCTTGATCTCGTTGATTCTATTGTTATAGTGTCCAAGTGATGCATTCAAGTTAGCATACTGCTGTGTATAATATGCGGCATTTGTTGGATCGATAGAAACAAGATCTGAGTACATCTTATTCAGAGTTTCATTCACATAAGTAGGACCATACCAAAAATGTGGATTATCGCCCTGTTTTTTTCCAAGAAGATCTGCAACGTTCAAAACTTTTTGATTTGGATTATTACTTGCCGAAATAATTTTTAGAGCCCAGTCATCATATCCGGCTCCGTTGACAATGACAAAATCAGCAGTTGAAATTGCTCTTGCATTAGCGGCGTTGCTTGAGTATTCATGAGGATCAGCATTAGGATCTGAAACAATGCTCAACACTTGGACATGTGTTCCGCCAAGCTGAGATATTAAACTGCCCCAAAAATTTTCAGCTGCAACTATTTGTATCGTTGATGTTGAACTCGGACTGACAGGTGGTATTGTACTTTGCGTGTTTTGTTGTTGGAAAATATTAGTACTTGTCAAAACAACAGCAGCTATAAGGATTGCAGCTGCAATTACCCCACCTATTACTCCTATTTTTTGTCCAGATTTCACTTTAGAGGATAGTATGTTATTAACATATAATCATTTTGTTATTAAAATTAAATCAATAAATTGTTATGATTTAATAATTTAAGCATATTATCTTTATATACAATTAATAATTATCAGGAATTAGTCAGTCTAATTGTAAAATGCCTAAAATATGTACATCAACATATTCGAGGATAGTAATCAGGGTCTTTTATAAAAAATGAATAAAAATAAAAAAACATACATTATTTTTTTACATGATAAAGCAGTACATTTCACAAGCATCGGAAATCACAAAAAAGCGATTCAACAATATAATAAAATTCTAAAAATAGACCCAAATGATTTTGAATCTCTAGTTAACAAAGCAACTACATTATCTGAATTAGGAAAATTTCAAGATGCCTTAAAATATTATGACATGGCAGAAAAAATAAATCCTTGCGACTTTGATGTTCTTTACAACAAAGCAACAACTTTGTATGATGCTGGAATTTACCTTGATGCTATTTCATACTTTAACAAGGCATTAAAAGTAAAACCCCAAAGCATAGTAGCTCTATGCAACAAGGCTAATGCATTAACTGCACTCGGAAAACATGATGAGTCTATAAATACATACGATAAGGCCTTGAGAATTTCTCCAGATGATCCAATAATTCTAAACAATAAAGGAATTGTATACGCTGGACAAAAAAATCACAAAAAAGCCATTTTCTGTTTTGACAAAGCATCTAGGATAAAACCTAATGATGTTGATTCGCTTTGCAATAAAGGAAATTCCTTATCAGAATTACAGAAATATCGAGAAGCAACCGACTGTTTTAAAAAAGCTCTTAAAATCAATCCTGAAGATTTTGATGCATCTATGCGATTAGGAATGACTCTTAATGAAATAAACAAGCCAAAAAAAGCCATACCTTATTTTAACAAAGTTCTAAAACATGATCCAAAGAATACAGATGTTATCATAAACAAGGGAATTTCTTATCACATTTTAGGCAGATACATAAAGGCACTTGAATATTTTGACAAGGCATTAAAATATGATAATCATGATGCAAATGCACTTTATCACAAAGCCCGTAGCCTTGCAATACAGGAAAATGATAAAGAAACATTAGATGTTTTAAAATTAGCATTTGACGAATATGAGAAACATCATGAACATAATGACAAAGAAGAAGAAATTTTTAAAGATCGAGTCAGAAAGGACAAATCATTTCTTAGGCTATTCAACAACACTACATTTCAAAAACTTGTCAAATAATTATCTGCAAAATTGTACTGCTATTTTGTATTTTGTAATATTATATTGGAGATAAGTTAAAGTTTCTTGATGCAATGTAAAAAAAATTATATTATTGATTTAAGATTTTCACAAAATCTGCTATAGATTTATGATATGAAAATTCCTCTAGTTGTTTGTTGATTTTTTCTACAATAACATTATGAGCATTACCATACAAATCCTTTAGTATTTCACTAAGGTATTCAGGATGATCAAAGCAATCTGGAAGATAACATTGATATTTTTTATGTAGATCATGAACAACCTTATCATATGTTTCTTTTCCAATTTCAAGCAAGGTTGTTTCTATAACAAGACTGACTAATGCCTTTTTTACTAGATCATTATCATATGTCAACTTCTAATACAACCCATTGTCAATTTTTGACCTGTTAAAGTTTACTTGTAACATATTTCCTTAAATTTTAATGAATTAAAATCCATTTTCATTTAAAATAAGGGCAAGAAGTGCAGCACGTGTATCTTTACCATATTCAGCCTGTTTGAAGTATTTTGCTTGTTTTGTAGAATCCAAATCATGTGAAATCTCATCTAGACGTGGTAATGGATGCATTATTATGACATCGTCTTTCATTTTCTTTAACATATCAGGCACAATCTTGTAGCTACCCTTAACTTTGGCATATTCTTCAGCATCAGCAAATCTTTCTTTTTGTATTCTTGTAACATAAAGAACATCAAATTCATCTAGATTTTCTTCTAGATCTGTTGATTCTTTGTAAGGCAATCGTTTTTTAATTTCATAAGTAGAATCAGCACGAATTTTTAATGCTGTTGGGGAAATAAGATGTACATCAACTTTGTAGTTACCAAGTGCATAGAGTAATGAATATACTGTTCTGCCATATTTTAGATCGCCAACAATTCCTATTTTCAGACCGTCAATTCGTTTTTTCTCTTTCCAAATTGTATAAAGATCCAATATTGCTTGAGTAGGATGTTCTTCTGTTCCACTTCCTGCGTTTATCATTGGTTTTTCTGAAACTTCTGCTGCAAACCTACTAGATCCATCAAGCTGATGTCGCAGTACAAGAACATCAGAATAAAGTGACATTATCTTTACAGTATCAGCAAGGCTCTCACCTTTCTTGGTGGAAGAAGATGAAGCATCAGCTATGCCTATTGATGTACCACCTAATGATGCCATTGCAGCTTCAAAGCTTAATCTAGTTCTGGTACTTGGTTCAAAGAAAAGATATCCCAAGGTTTTTCCTCTAGCAAGTTCGCGACGCTCACTTGGATTCATTTTAATTATTTTATCAGTAGCATCAAAGATTGTCTCAAATTTTTTCTTGTCAAAATCACGGATTGAGACAATATCTTTTTGGAAAAAAGAATTGCTCATTCTCGTTCAATAATATATATGAGTACTATACAAAGTATTCCAATGTCAGAGTCTGATCTTATAGTAAGACGAATCAAGAATGGTACTGTAATTGATCACATTGAGGCAGGAAAGGGTCTCAAAGTTCTAAATGCACTTGAGATAGATGGAAAGGACGGCAATGTCATTACACTAGCACTAAATGTTCCTAGCTCAAAGGTTGCAAAAAAAGACATCATAAAAGTTGAGAATAGATTTCTAAAAGATGGTGATACCAACAAGCTTGCACTGATTGCACCAAAAGCTACTGTAAATATCATCAAAGACTACAAACTGGTCGAAAAAAGGCGAGTAACTCTTCCAAATGAGATTGAGCGAATATTCAGATGTTCAAATCCAGATTGTATAACAAATAGTGGCGAAGACATTGAGCCTATAATGGATGTAGTTGATAAAACTGGTCTTGTTCTTAGATGCAGATATTGCACAAGAACTCTAGATGTAAACGAATTAAAATATTATTAATTAATTCAAAATATAGAATTATTTTTTGACTTTGGTTTTTTCTTTTATTTCTAATTCGTATTGATCATAAGTAAACTTGCGAGTAGTTCCAAATGGTCTAAATGCTCTACCGTTTCCATGATAAAATTTGGAGAAAAATTCCACATAAACTAATCTTGCTCCCTGAATGCCAGGCTCAAAAACTCCAATTATTATATTGAATATGTGACCAATAAAGAGAATCATTGTTCCAAGAACAATAAACGGTATTGAGTGATGTAGTGTTTTTATGAAAATGAAATCAATTACATCAGCTAGTATTACTGAAGCTAGTAAAATTCCAACAATTCTTGTGTAAGAAAGTATGTGACTGACTATGGACGGTAACTCCATAATAGCTCTTGGACCTTCTCCAACAAACATTAAACCAATTCCACCCAAAAGTAATCCTACGTAACCAATTCCCTCTACATGGTGAATTGGATTGATGTGTCCATGATGCATTAATGCCAATCCTGTCATCACAACACCCCAGCCAAATACCAACCAGCCAACTTTACCAATGGCATGTTTCTTTTCACCCTCTCTTAGACTATTGAGAATTCCAAGAATTAGGCCAAATGTCACCATGCCTAGACCGATATATCCACTGATTAGCAAAAGTCTACGTAATCCTATAATTGGATTAAAGATTGCCCCACTGGCAGGAAGAATTTGCATACCAAGTGCCGTATTTATATAATTAAACAGATAGCCATTGAGATGAAATCCAAAGTACAAATTGAATGTGAATCCTAAAATAATTCCAATAATAGCACCCGGAGTCATTGCCTTTGCCAATTTGACCATCTGTCTGGGTTTCAATATAGTAAGTGCAAACTTTCTCAAAGGCTTTGGCATGATGTTAAGATTACGTTTTCCACCCTCTACTCTTCTGATTACCCATCTGCAAACAAGGAGGATAAAAAGACAATAGCCTGCATCCCCTACCATCATGCCATAAAAAACCGGAAATATAAGACCGAAAATTAACGTAGGATCAAATTCTTTGCCTTGCGGTAAAGAATAGAATCTAATAAAAGCTTCAAACAACTTGAATCTTTTTGGATTTGCAAATAGTGTTGGTGGATTTGCTTCAGTCTCTAATTCATAAACAATTGTTCCTATGGCATGTTTGTCTAGATTAGCTTTAACTGATTCTAGTTTTGATTTTGGAATCCATCCTTCTAGAGCAAAAGATTCAGATGTTACTCCTAGATTGTCAATGACTTCAAGTTTTCTGTTTTCTATTTCAAGTTGCTCTTCTATACAGACAATATTTGCATAGTGTTCTTTTGAAATCTCGCCTAGTTGTATATCAATTTCTTTTAATTTTTGATTCAATTCATTGAGAACAGTTCCTAATGATTGTTTTAATTGAACCGCTGTTCCATTGAGTTTTGGTACAGCTTCAAGTTTGACATTATACTCTTGAACAGCAGTAGCAAGGGCATGAGGAGGAAAGTTAGGAAATGTAATAAGAACAATGCGGGTAATTTCTTTTTCTTCTTTAGAATAAAGAAAAACATCTAGATTATTTGCTTCTAATGCTTTCTTAAAAGATGGAAATTGTTTTGAATCTAAACGACCAAAGTAAGAGTGTCCTAATACTAACTGGAGCACATTGAAATCTTCTGGGAAAAATGAAAACTCTTCAACAAGTTTCCTGTTATTTTCAGTCTCATTTATCTTAGTTAGGAGATTTTCTTTTTCTCTTTCTAGTGAAGCTATTTTGGAATCTAAATCGATTGATTTTGCCGCTTGCATCAAGTTGTCAATTGTTGGAAAACGTTGACAACTTGAAACTGGATTAGGAGGTAGAATTGTTTTGAATGCTTTAACTCTAAGGAGTTGATCTGAGACTTGTCTGTAAAGGTCATTATCACGTTCATTTTTGAGCATAGAAGCTACGTCTTTAGATAATGGTTCCAATTGTACTATGCCCATATCATGTAAAACAGAAATTACAACTTGTCTATCTTTTCTTAAACCAAGTACTGCCATCATAGTCATTGGGACAGGCTTGAGTACCATTATTCTACACCTTTTAATAAAATATCTAGAATTCCATGAATAGTTTTTTCGTCTATTTGTGATGATATGGTTTTTGATTTTATTTTTGCTTCTTCAATAATTTTTTTTACTTCAATTTCAGCATTTTTTCTTGCTTGATCAATACTTGTTTCAACTAATTTTTCTCCTTGTACCTTTGCTGCTGCAATAGCCTTGTCAGCATCAATTTGAAAAGATTTGATATCTTCTGCTACTTTTTTCTTAAAATTTTGAACTTCTGCCCATGCTTTTTCTTCGCCTTCCTTAATTTGTTTAAGAGAATGAACGTATTTTTCTTGAGTTGACATGTTATACTCCTAAGAAATGCTTTCCTGCATACAGTACTATAGTAATTGTTCCAAGGATATTTCCAATTTTAAATGCCCTCATAATCAAATAGAATTTTCTTTGTTGTGGATTTGCAAAATTAACTGGCAAGTATTTCTTTCTCCCTTTGAATATTTTCTTGTTCTCTTTCACCCATCTTGCGTTTTACTGTCTTTAACATGATGAATGTATCACGTTCCATCTCAGCTAGTCTGAATATGATGAATTTAACAGCACCCTGCAATCTTGGAATGAAAACGTTTTCTATTGCATTAGATTTTCGTTTTGTCTTTTCAATCTCATATAGAAGCTTTCGTAATGTGGTTTCTTTTTCTGCAACGTCAAGCACCATTTTGTGAACATTTTGAAATGCCTTTATTGCTTCATTAATTGAAGGAGGAAGTTCCAATATATGCTCAATGATGGCAGTATTACTTTTTCCACCTTGTAATTTTGGTATACTAACTCCCATTACATTTTTTACTTGAATTTGCAATTTACTTATTTGTGGAATCTTCATTGCTTCATTTTCTAGTCTCATCGTGCCTGCAAGCATCTCTGCTAATCTGATACTTTGGTAGCCTTTTACCAATTCAGATTGTAAACCACTTCTTAAGGCAGCAGCAGTTTTGCTTGCATTAAAAAATTCCAGAATTAATGCTTGACGTTTTAGTTTCAGTAACTTTAATCCTTTTTTAGCAACAACAATTCTTCGCTTGGTACGAATGTATTCAAGACGAGTTGGACGAATGTTAATTACTGATGGCAAAGTCTATGCACCACCCTTTGTGGTTCTTTTCCCGTACTTTGCAATAAATTCTGGTTTAATACGATTCATTTCTGAGTCAGATAGTTCGCTAAGTAATTCCCAGCCGATGTCTAGAGTTTGTTCAATTGAACGGTTTTCATCCATTCCTTGATTGACAAATTTTCTCTCAAAGTTGTTAGCAACCTTTAGGAATTTCTTATCTAAATCACTTAGAGCTTCCTCACCAACTATAGCTGCAAGCGATCTTGCATCTTTACCTTGTGCATATGCTGCATAAAGTTGGTCTGCTAGACCTCGATGATCTTCTCTTGTATTTCCTTTTCCAATACCTTGATTCATCAAACGTGAAAGACTTGTTAAGACATCTACTGGTGGATGAATGTCTGCCCTATGCAAATCTCTACTCATTACTATCTGACCTTCCGTAATGTAACCAGTAAGATCTGGTATAGGATGTGTAATATCATCAGCTGGCATCGTAAGTATAGGAATTTGTGTTACGGAACCATGTCGTCCCTTTATCTTTCCAGCTCTTTCATAAAGAGAGGATAGGTCCGTATACATGTATCCTGGATATCCTCTTCTTCCTGGAACTTCTTCACGTGCTGCAGCAATTTCTCTTAATGCTTCACAATAGTTTGTCATATCGGTAATAATTACAAGAACATGCATGTCTCGCTCATAAGCAAGAAATTCTGCTGTTGTTAAAGCAAGTCTAGGAGTAAGTATACGTTCCATCGAAGGATCAGATGACAGATTCAAAAACAGTGCAGTTCTTCCAAGAGCTCCACTTTCTTCAAATTGTTTTATGAAAAAATTTGATTCTTCACTTGTAATTCCTATTGCAGCAAACACAACGGAAAAGTTTTCAGAACCACCAAGAACTTTGGCCTGTCTTGCAATCTGTGCAGCAAGTAAATTATGTGGAAGACCAGAGCCAGAAAATATTGGAAGCTTTTGACCTCTTACAAGAGTATTCATTCCATCAATGTTTGACATTCCTGTTTGGATGAATTCTGAAGGTTCCTCCCTGGCGTATGGGTTGATACCAGAACCTACAAGATCAACTTTTTGTTTAGATACTATTTTTGGTCCATTATCTCTAGGATTTCCTAATCCATCAAATACTCTTCCAAGCATTTCATCAGAAACTGACATCATAGCAGTCTCACCAGTGAATTTTGTTGAAGTTCCAGATGTGGTCATGCCAAGTGTTGGACCAAAGACCTGAACCACAGCCAAACCTTGTCTAGTATCAAGGACTTGTCCTTGTCGTCGCTCACCGTTGGGAAGTTTTATCTCAACCATTTCGCCATAAGCTGCATTATCTACGCCTTCTACAAATATCAGTGGACCTGCAATTTTTGATAGTGTCTTGAATGCTACACCAGACATCTATGTAGTCACCTCAATCATTAGAGTATTGAATTCTTTTTCCATAGTAGTCATTGTATTCTTAACCAGCTGTTCTACTTCATCTTCTTTAGTCCATTTTATTCTTGAAATCATTTTTCTTGATTCTAGCGCACCAATCTTTGATGATGTTGCACCTTTCTTTATTGCATCACTTTCTTTTCTACCAAAATCTAAAATTGTTCTAAGTAAAAGATATTGTTTTTTAATTGATGTATAAGTATCGACTTCATCATAAGCACTTTGTTGTAGATAATCTTCTCTAATGGATCGTGCAGTATCCAAAACTCCTTTTTCTGGTTCTGGTAATGCATCATAGCCTACTAATTGAACAATTTCTTGTAATTCTGATTCTCTTTGTAAAGTTTCTAGGGCTTCTTTTCTTAGTGCAACCCAATCTACTGCAACATTATTTTTGTACCATTCACCCATGTTATCAGCATACAATGAATAGCTTGTAAGCCAGTTGATAGATGGAAAGTGTCTTCTTGATGCCAAACTTGCATCCAAAGCCCAGAAAACTCTTGTAACTCTTAGTGTGTTTTGTGATACTGGTTCTGAAAAGTCTCCACCAGGAGGTGAAACTGCACCAACCAAAGTCAAGGAGCCGACTCTTTCTTCTGGAGATATGACAATGGCTTTTCCGCCCCTTTCATAAAATTCTGCTAACCTTCTTCCAAGATATGCCGGATATCCTTCTTCACCTGGCATCTCTTCTAATCTTCCTGAAATTTCTCTTAGTGCTTCAGCCCATCTAGATGTACTATCTGCCATCAATGCTACACCATATCCCATATCACGATAGTATTCACCCATTGTAATTCCAGTATAGATACTAGCTTCACGTGCAGCCACTGGCATGTTTGAAGTATTAGCAACAAGAATTGTACGTTCCATTAATGGACGCTTTGATTTAGGATCCTCTAGTTTTGGAAAAGTTGTAAGAACTTCGGTCATCTCGTTTCCTCTTTCTCCACAACCTACATAGACAATGACGTTACTATCTGCCCATTTGGCAAGTTGTTGTTGGGTGACTGTTTTTCCACTTCCAAATGGTCCTGGAATTGCAGCAGTTCCACCTTTTGCAACTGGGAAAAATGTATCCAATACACGTTGACCTGTAAGCAATGGTTCTTCTGGTGGAAGTTTACGCAGTACAGGCCTTGGTACACGAACAGTCCACCAACTTGAAAGACCAATTTCTACTTTGGAACTATTTGTTTGAACAGAACCTACAATTTCATTGACATTGTATTTTCCCTCAGATATTTCTGTGAGTTCACCTTCAACATTATATGGAATCATTATTTTGTGCATTATCAATGGAGTTTCTTGAACTTCGCCAATAATTTCACCTGGAGAAACATGATCACCTTTTTTCTTTAATGGAACAAAATCCCATTTTTTTGTCTGATCAAGTGCAGGGATAATATTTCCTCTGCTGATAAAGTCTCCACTTTGTGCTCTTAGTACGTCAAGTGGTCTTTGAATACCATCATAAATTGAAGTTAGAAGTCCTGGTCCAAGCTGCATTGAGAGTGGACGTTTTGTGTTGATAACTTTTTCACCTGGTTTTAAGCCAGTTGTATCTTCGTACACCTGAACTGTAGCCTTGTTACCTTCTAAACGGATTATTTCTCCTACTAGACCAAGTTCACCAATTCGTACGACATCAAACATTTGTGCACCTTCAAGACCACTTGCTAAAACAACAGGTCCTGAAATTCTAGAAACTATTCCATCTGTCATCTCATCATCAACTTCCTTGAATATTAACCCCCAATACCCTTTTTGCTAAAACGGATATTGACTCTTCTTGAATGTTTCCCTGTAGTGATGGCATGAATAACACCAATGGTTCTATAGATGCCTCTATCTTTGTTCGAAATGTACTTGGAAGTAAGTTACGAACAAATTCGCTTACAATAATCAGACCAAACTTACCAGATAAAAAAAGTTCTTGCAATGTTTTGTTAGCATCATCCTTACTGACAATAAATGTATCGTCCATTCCAAGAAGTCTATATCCAATGACTAGCTCACGCTCTCCTATTACCGCGATCCTTCCACTTGATTCTGTTTTTTGTTTAGACATTTTTATTCACTTAGCAACATTGAGTTTATTTGTTCAGTTGATAAATTGTAACGTTTTCCATAAGCGATTCTTTTAATGTTTTCACGTTCATATTCTGCATTAATTATAAAGTAAAACACTGTTCCAATAGAAAGTGCAATGTTTTTCAATTTTTTGACATACTGAATGTTTATGAATTTGTCAAGTGCCACTTCAAAATCAATTAAACTTTTTGTCTTCTTGTATTGTGTTAACGCATTGATTAGAGAAAAGCGATTTTCCACTCTTCCGGCAATTTCTGCAGAATCTTTTACTCCATAGATATCTAATAGCTCATTCATTTGGATTCTTCCCCCGTCGATAAGATGTCTACTCACTAGTTCTTTATCCAAATTAGATTCTTTGCCTTTCATAAGATTTAGTATATTTTTCTTATCAATTTCTGCTCTGAAAAATTCCCTTATCATGCCTTCATCACCTTGGAAGAATTTTAGAGATTCAAGTAATGCTTTATAATAAAATTTTTGTAATGCATACATCATAGGACCAAGATCACCACTTTTTTGGTATTCTTCCAAGTGTTGCATTAAGATCGGACCATAGTTGTATTTCACAAGTTGATTTACTACACCATCTACACCTGTTTGTGAGAGAATGATTTTCATCTCATCATGGGTAATATTACCTGCAGAAATTCCTGCTGGTACGTTACGACTAGAGACTAGGAATGATTCTGTCTCAGTAATTGTTTTGCCCATACTTTTTGAAGAAAGTATCAATTCAATATTGTAGATATCCCATTTTGATAAATAGGCCCTAACTGCAGATTTTCCATTAAACGGTGTTGCATCTAATGCAATTTTATTGATTTGAACAAGATATCGGTTCAATGCAACTTCTAAAATTTCTGAAGGTTGGTAAACAGATGCAGCTTTTTCAATCTCTGGTCCATACCATGTTGACTCTAGGATTTTTGCCATCTCAACGTCATCTTTTGCTTTTGACAAATTCTGCATCATATCTTTAGTAAGAAAATTCATTGATATTGCTTGCAATCTACCAAACGAAGATGCATATTGTGAGGTTCCCATTATGTTCTCTCCGTAAGAAAACCTTTTACTTCATCTTCATGAGTTCGTAAAAGTTCTTCAAATGTTAGATCTATTTCCTTTGTTCCATCATTATTTTCTGCGATTATTCCACCCAAAGTTTGAATTGTTGAACCAATGGTGATCCCCATTTCTTTTAAAAACGAACGGTCTTCTTCACTGCAATGAACTGTAATTTTTTGACCTAATTTTTTTCTTGATGTATTTACCATGGTCTCTAATGTTTTTCTGTACTGTGATGATCTAACATAGTTCTTGATTTCTTGTTTGATGACATCAAATGCAGATTCCAGGTTTTCATTAATAGCATCGAACATGATTTTTTTTGCTTGTAATCTAGCTGACTCTATTATTCTCGCTAATTCTCTTTCGGATTTTAATTTCGCCTCATTTGCAAAATGTTCCCGTATTTCTTTAATTTGTGCATCTCTTTGGTTTTGTATAGCAGTTCCTTTCTCATCTAGTTCTTTGCTAAGTTTTGCAAGATCCCTTTGTTTCCTATTCTCTATCTCAAGGAGAAAGGTCTCTATGCTCATTACAAATTCTCACTACAGTATACCAAGTAACAGAATGATTCCTAGCACAAAT
This sequence comes from Nitrosopumilaceae archaeon, assembly GCA_035631875.1. Classification (NCBI taxonomy): domain Archaea; kingdom Thermoproteati; phylum Nitrososphaerota; class Nitrososphaeria; order Nitrosopumilales; family Nitrosopumilaceae; species Nitrosopumilaceae archaeon. The sequence goes on from DASQHX010000009.1 coordinate 347,864, forward strand.
CCGATGATCCAGAGTGTTTCAGGAATGACAAAGAAGAATAACACCTGACCAAATTTTTCTGGTTTCTCAGCTATGATACCCATTCCAGCAGCACCAATTCCTTGTTGTGCATTACCAGTACCTATCAAACCTCCAGCTATAGCAATTGCAGCTGCAATTGCTAGCAAAGGCTTTGTTAAACCTGAACTTGTAGCTGCGGATTGTGCAAATGCTGGAGTTGTAAAGAATGTAGAAAGTGCGATCGTTATACCTGCAACTATTATAATAGCGGATAATTTTGAACGTTTGTTCAGCATCATCATGTATGGCTCATTTAGCGAGGTTATATTAATCTAATTTTTACAATGGTCGATCTATTTTTTTAAAAAAATATTACTTTTCAATCAAAGATTGGATCTAAAATCAAGATGAATCAAAGTTCTAGAAAGTTACCATTCCAGATTTGGAATATATACAAAAAATCAAATAAGAGATTATTGTTCCGTGGGAAGATCCGATCTATTTCCCCATTCTCCCCATGAACCAACATATACTTTGACGTTTTTGAATCCGAGTTTTTTAAGAGCCAAAAATGAGTTTGCTGCCCTATATCCACCTTGACAGTATGTCACTATTTCGTCATCTTTGGATAATTTGTAGAGCTTGGAAAGAGATTCATTTTTTTTCATGGTGCCATCTTCCTCTACGTTAAGAGTCCAATCGATGTTTATTGCATTTGGGATATGACCTTTTCTTGCAGCTCTAATTACTGTACCGTTGAACTCTCCTTGTGCTCTTGCATCAACAAGCTTTATTTTATTTAGATTTTTTTTAATATATTCAAATCCAGCAAATACATTTTTGTTAACTTTGCCAGAGAATTTGTCTGGTTTGAATCCATTTGTTTTAATTTCAATAGGAAATCCAAGACTTTTCCATTTTTTTATCCCTCCATCTAACATGAAAGCTTTTTTATGTGAAAAATAAGTCAAAAGCCATACTCCTCTAGATGCACTCATTCCAGAAACATCATCATAGAATACAACTGTTTTTTCTTTTGTAACGCCTAGAATTGAGAGAAGTTTTCTCATTTGCATGTTAAATGCTTTCATGCCATCTTTACTAGTATCAAACCAATGATAGTAAAAAAAATCCAAGTTAACTGCTCTAGGTACATGTCCTTCAGAATAATCCTTGTACGATCTTGCATCAATTAGAATCAATTTTGGATCATCAAGCACTTTGAGAACATCCTTTGCGTTAATCAACATAAATTAGTTGTAAACTAGGTGATGTAAATTCATTAAGATTGTATTACAATTTACGAGTGCATAATCTACTTAAATATAAATAACAGAAAAATTTCCTTTATGAAAAACTAAACTTTGTGTTGTAACTAATACTACAAAGGTTCCAACATAATATGAAAAATACAAAAAAGTATTAAATTATTCTAATATTCTGGAAAAACGTATATTGTTATATTTGGGCATATCAAGATATTAACACGTTATGAACATTACAGGTCATTATTTTTTTAAATCAAATAATCGAATCTCAACTAAAACAGAGTATGTTAACCTAAAGAAGTCTAAACTATGAAACAAAAAATGCCAAATCCACAATTATCGGTTTTTCAGACCTTCAAGACTAAAGGTAAAGAGCTTACAGGAGAAGCAATACGTCAAAGAGGAATAGTGATGCATCTTGCTCTTGAAACTATTCCTACCAAAAAAACAAGAACTGCCATAGCTCATAAACTTGCTGAAAGAAACGGAACAACTTGGCAAAACATCTATTCTGGAATTTTTAGGGACTTGGATGAAATTTTGCTTCCTCTTAAAATTGTAGAAGAAGCGGGAAGATTACCGATAAAACGGGGACCAAAAGCACTACAAGAAGAAGGTGTACCATATTATCAATTAACTGAAGGTGGTTTACTTGTTGCAGCATCTCTTGAAGAGATGGAAAATGAAAGAGAAAAAATAATTGAATATTTTTTTGAAAAGAATTCTAATTCAAAAGATAAAGATTTCAAAAAATCTATGCTATTACTTTTAAATGTTGCACCAATCTTTGTTTCTTCAATACTTAGAAAATACGTGGAAGCATATAGTATTGGAAAGATAGATCATTTAATTCCATTTGATGCAAATAGTGTTAGAGACGCTCTTGATGAAGCAATAATAATTCAGAGGGAACTTTTGGAAGGGTTTGCCTCATTAGCAAATTCAGATAAAGAACCAATAATTAATTTCCTTAAGAGCGTAGGCTAATCCGTTTAACATTAAAATCCTTTCCCAAAAGAGCTTGATAATATTGATAGATTTATCTAATACTATTATGGATGGTCATTTCCTATTGGCTACATACTACAATGTCATGGGAAAAGTAAATGTCAAGTGATTTAGTCAGAACAGTAGTTTATTTAATAGAATCAGGAAAAGGAGATGTGGGTAGACTAAACTATATTTTAAATGCGCTTCAAGATGGAAAACCTCTCTTTGTATCTGATAAAAAATATTTAGATACACTAATTTCAACATACGTAGATTCCGCTAAAAGACGTGAAATTGGAATATCATCAGACAATGAATTAATAAATGAATTACGAAATGAATTAAACAGAGTAAATGAAAGACTCGCAAGATTAGAAAAAAGAGGATATAAAAAACACATTGGCAGAAAGGCAATTTTCTTTTTTGTGACATTTTTTGTTAGCTGGCATGCTATCGTTCAGATTATCAATAAGATATCAGATGGTACCACGATGATCTATCAGAATACACAAGATCTCAGCTCCTATGTTTTTCCATTGTACCAATTAAAAATCGTAATTCCCTCTCAATTTGTTACATGGGTGGATCTTGGAATCTTGTACATATGGGCTGGTATGATGATTGCATGGATTATTCTTGGCTTCATTTATTTGGTAAAATTTATCAGATCAAGATACAACCCAACAAAATAATCTTTCTATTTATTTTAAAAAACAAATTTCAAGAATAAATCAATGGAAATCCAATTCTATATCCTAAGAATTGTTTGTAAATCAGTTTTATTGAGTAGAATTAAACCCAATTGAACCGGGTTGACCACTAAGGACAGTATTTGTATTATAAAATGCCTGACCCACAATGCTCCATTTTGTATCATTTTTTTGTAGTGCAGACCAAAGTTCAGGATTATTACCAGTGTTTTCTAAAATAACTTTACCATCTAGTTGGTTTGTATAATGTTCTACAAGTGTATAATAGTTTGAACTTTGCAAAGCACCTTCAAGTCTTTCTCCAATTTGACCATGCCCTACCAAGATACCATTTTCGTATAGATCATATGTTATTGCTTCCAAGATAACTGTAACATCATTTGGATTTAAAACATCAAATTTTGTATCTATGATTGATTCTTTATTAGTGAATGATAATACTGATGTTTTATTAACAGTGACAACAACTGGTTTTATTTCTGTAGATGCTGCCTTTAATCCTCCAGGAACCTGAGGATTTTCTTGAACAAAATTTTTTAGAAAACCAGAGCTGGGAAGTAATGCAACTACTACTGTTATTGCAATAAGTATACCAACTGCAGCACCAATCAATAATTTTTTGTCCAAGTTTATTGATATGGTTTGTTCTTTACATAAATGTTAAGCGGCAAAGATTTTTAGTCAAAGTTTAGAAGGTAATTTTATGCAATACCATCAAGCGATCAAGATAGGACAAGAAAGAGCAAGAAAATCTCAAATGAACCTATTTTCCCATGCAGGCTTTGCTATGCTTACACTCACAGTAAAAAAATCAGAAGGAAAATTTGTGCCTGTGGGCGAGCAGGAATTAGTTGCTGTTGTTCAAAAATCAGATGGTTGGATTACGGTAATAGTAGACGATGAAGGATATGCAAAGGCCCAATCCAAAACTTTGAACGAAGATGAGGCAAAGAAAATTATGAAAAAAGCAATTGTTGCAGGAATACCCGAATTTATCGGAAAAGTCAGGTTAGTGTAATTTCAGTTCCCTCAGGAGACCCTTTGATTGCTTTTTCTAAAGTTTTAACATCTGCCTTTATGATACGTGTTTTGATTTTGGATCGTTCAATTACTTTGAGTGCAACAATATCCATCAAGTCATAACCACCAGCAATGGATTCTTGGTGTACAAGCATATTACGAAGTTTTTTCAGATCTATTCGCTTGAATTTTTTTGCATTTTTATTCTTGTTCGGATCTGAATCATAGACTCCGTCAACGTCAGTAGCATTCAAAAATATAGATGCTCTTACCTTTTCCGCAATAAGTGCTGCTGTTGCATTGGTACTCTGACCTGGATGTAAACCGCCAGTTATTACTATTAATCCACTATCTGCAGCGTGTGTAACTTCTTTTAGATTGGTGGGAGGATGTGGATATGCTTTATCCTGTATTGCATAGATCAAAAGTTTAGCATTTAGTCTTGATACTTCGATACCAAGTTCATCTAGGGTAGATTCATCCGCACCAGAAGATCTTGCATGTGTAATGTAATGTCTTGCAATTTTGCCCCCTCCTGCGATAATAATTGGTTGACAGATCTTTGATATTCTAACAAAAAATGTAGCATAATCCTTGAGTGTTTTTTCATCCTCCATTCCAAACAAGCTACCAGACAATTTTATGACAATCCGTTTTCTCATAATTTGTTTTCACCAAGGATGATCTGTGCTGCAATTTCAACCTTTTTTCTGTTTTTTTGTGCTGTATAAACTCGTAAGATGTTCATAAATCCTGAAATTGCAGAAACAAGAGGTATCTCAGATATGGGGAGCTCATATGCTTCCTTAGAAAGTGTACTCTTTTTTGATGTGAGTATTATTGACTCTGATTCTTTTTTTGAAGGTGTAAGAGGTATAGATGGAGTCATAGATACATCAATAAAAATTTCTGACTCGTCTACTTTTGATTTTGTAGATATTTGTTTTTTTACATCCAATGTTTTTATTTTACCGATTAGATCATGATGTGCAAGAATTTTTTCAAAGACACATTTGAGTAGTCTACGTTCTTGGTAATCTTTTGCAAGCTCTCTCGCTCTTCTCAGATCAGAAGATTTTTCTGGAAGAGATATTAGTTTTGAAATTACAAATTCGTCAGTTAGTTTAATGTAATTATCAAGATCAGTAGAAGTAAGATCAAGTTCATTATCTGCAAGACTCATTGATTCCAATAACATAACTTCAGCAGATCGCACAGTTTTGTGATAATAAACAGCCTTAAACATTTGATATCTTGAAATCATCATAGATTCAAAAGAATAGAGTGCAGATTTATCAAGTGAAAGTTTTTTTTCATGTACATCTAGGGATTGAATTATTCTTTTAAAATCAATTTTAGCATGTTCTGCGCCAGTAAAATATCCATCTCGTGGTAGATAATCCATCATATCAGCGCTAAGACCGCCAGATATGATTTCATTCATAAATTGGTATTTAGAATTTCCAAAGGCAAGATTAGCTAGAAACTTCTTATCAAAACCAGATTTTGATAACAAATCTCCAATCTCAGTTTGTAGTATGATTTTTTTACCAATTTCTTCATGTGAAATTTTTTTTCTTTTTTGTAAAACTTCCTCAAATAAATGAGAGAAAGGTCCATGGCCGAGATCATGTAAAAGACCTCCCATTCTTAGGTTTGCAACATCATCTGAATTCAAAAATCCTTTATCTTTGAGTACTGTTGCTGCTTGGCCTGCAACATGTGTTACTCCAAGTGAATGTTCAAATCTAGAATGCTGTGCACCGGGATAGACCAGATGAGCACCTGCAAGTTGTCTAATTCTGCGTAATCTCTGAAAAATAGGACTGTCTATTATTTTGATTTCAGATTCGTAAATTCGTATAAAGTCATGAATTGGATCAACAATTTCTAGGTATTTTTTTGTCATTTTTTATTTTATATATTTTAGAGCTATTTCCTTGACAGCCTTGTGTACTTGTTCTTGAGTTTGTGATGCATTTACTATTTTCCATCCAAACTTTTTTGCTAATGTTCTATAAGTATAAATTATTTTTTTTGCAAATTCTTTGTCTTTTTCAAATTTATCACGTAGAGTTTTTTTACGTAAAAATGAATCTTTTGATTTTACATCAAGAAGAATTACCAGATTTTCTTTTGGAAGACCTGAATCAAGATTTAAAAGCCATTTTAGATCTTGACCATTTGCCTTGCCATAGACTAAATTAGATTGATAATATCTATTCATTATCAAAATATAATTTTTAGATAATGCATCTTGTATTTCTTTTAATTTTTCCCACCTGTTTGCAGCAAGTAAACAATGTATTACTTGGGGAGGAAATTTTCGTTTCCCACTAAGATAGTATTTGATTTCTTTTCCTATTTGTGTGGTATAATCAGGAAAGCTAAAAATTTTGCATTTTAATTTTTTTGCTTTCAAAAATTTTGCTAAAAGTTCGGATTGAGTTCTTTTTCCTGCTTGATCAAACCCTTCAATAACTATAATCATTTGATTGTAATTAAATTATGAAGTAGATAAATTATGAATCTACTATAAGGTTTATAACTAAAAAAGACTTTATTATATCAAAATGGGCTTGGTACGTTATATGGCAAAAGAAGTCATGAAAGAAATAGGCAATAAATCCAGAGAATTTTATGAATTTGTACTTCCGCCAATAGATATACAGCTTGAAAATGATAACATCATAGTAACTGTTGATCTTCCAGGTTTTGACAAAAAGGATATCAAATTAAGAATACGTGGAAACATCCTTTCAATTAATGCAACACGAGAGACTGACCATGATGGAACAGTAATCTGGCATCAACGACCACATGCAATTGATAAAAAAATCCGACTTCCAGTTGATGTAAATGAAGGTGAAGATCTTGAGGGTTCTGCAAAATACCACAACGGTGTTCTTACTCTAAAGATTCCAGTAAAACACGGTAAAGATATTGCAATAGAATAACTAATGTTTTTGCATTAAAACTGTTGTTAAAATTATAACTACGGAACCAATCATTCCAAGCTCTCCTACAAGTTGATTGTTTCCATAAAGTATTGTTGAGCCTACAAATACAGCTGCGGAAAGTATGCTTCCAGAAAACAAAATGTTTCTAGATGATTTTTTCGGTTGGTATTGAGCAGTTCTTTTTTCTTCAAGATATTGTTTGAGTTCAGGTGCAATAGCAATTACATCATTGATTGATTTTACAAATTTACCAAACGAGATTTTCAGCTCTTCAATATATGCATCTTTAATGAGATTTTCTTCCTCCAATATATTTTGTAAAACATTGATGAACCTAAACTTGACTTTGTGAGTATGATAAATCCCTTCAAGTATAGATGCCATCCTCATGTAAAGCGCTAGATGCTTTGGGAGCTTAAATGGAAATCTGCTCATTGTCTTGTTTGCAAGATCCATTAGAGCTCTTACTTCCATTTTGTCTACTTTGGTTCCATGCATTGCCTGAATTGACATTGCGATTCCTTTTTCTATTACAGAACGATTGTAGCCAGGAAGCAGCATCCCAAGTTCATCCATTGCACTAACAGTTCGTGGAGGATCTTTTTCAACAAGAGATAGATACAGTCTGATTAGTTTGAGACGAGTTTCATTATCTAGTCTTCCTACCATTCCAAAATCATACAGAATCAAAGAACCGTCATTAGCCACAGATATGTTGCCAGGATGGGGATCAGCATGAAAGATGTTATGGTGTAAAAGCATTGTAAAAAATACCTTGTGTACTTTAACCACAAGCTGTGCTCTGTCTAACCCAATCTCATCAAGTGCTTTTACATTGGTTATCTTTATTCCAGGAATGTATTCCATAGTAAGTACATGTTCTGTGGAATGATCATCTATTACAGAAGGAATTATTACTTTGGGATATGAACGAAAATTTCTTTTAATTGTCTTTAGATTCTGAGATTCAATTCTATAATCCATTTCCTCATGTATTGTTTCGATAAATTGTGCAAGCATTGCTTCTGCCGAATATCGTAGATTGGGATCTATAAACTTCATTGCAACAGGAATAATTTTTTTAAGAACCCTAATGTCTTCTTCCACAATTTTGTCAATATTTGGTCTTCTTACTTTTATAATTACGTCCTTTTCCTTAATTTTGGCAAGATATACTTGACCAAGTGAAGCACCGGAAACAACATTGGTGTTGACATAATCAAAGTTTTGTTCTAGTGGTCCAAGATCTTTTTCTATGATTGGTTTTACTTGATCAAAAGGAGCAGCTGGTACATCGTCTTGAAGTTTTGCAAGCTCTTCCATATATGGTTGAGGTAAAATATCAGCTCTTGAAGAAAGCCATTGACCCAGTTTTATGTAAACAGGACCTAGTGACACAAAAGTATTGAGAACCTTGCGAGCATTTTTTTGATATCTTTCAACTTTGATATTTTTACCCTCTTTTCTAACCCACTCTCTTCTATCTTTTCTTAGAATCAAAATAAGAGGCAATAGTTTGAAAAAAATCTTTATTGTTCTAAGTTTTGAAATAGTATATTCCTCCTAAATTTTTAATCTTTTTAGTAAGAGAATATCCTATATAACCAAGTGCAACTGATGCCAAGAGACCTCCAAACAATGAGGTACCTTTTGCAAGCTTTGAATTATTTTGTATTTTGTATATTTGTGATGCAATTTGTTTTCCTCCAAAAAATGCCGATGCAAGACCAATCAAGACTTCAGGAGCATCTATTACAAGATGACCAAGCGGATCTTTGCGTGGATCAACCTCATCCATATGGACAAGATATTTATCGCCATATTCTCGTATGTGTAAATTACCATATCGATACTGTTTATTTGCACCATTTTTTTGTCCCAGTTTTGTTTCTTCAGCATCTCCAAGCATAAAAGGTCTAATTTCTTTTGGGACCTCAATTTCATCCCAAGTCATGAACAAAAATCATCCATACTAAATATAACTTTAGCTTGAATTTTGAATTACTTTCTTTGTGATTGAAAGTTTGGCTTTCCGTACCTTGAATATAGCTCCCCCTATTCCAGCAGCTATCGCGACAAGAATAATGAGTTGAAGTTGAGAATTGTCATTTGACTGAGGTGCTGGGTTTACCAAAGTTACGGTATCCTCTTGTGTTATTGCGTGTGGTTGCAAAAGTGAGTCTTTGTATGTCACAGTTACAACTACTTTGTTTTCTCCAAAAGTTGGATTACCTGTAAAATCAACTGGTATGTTAAATGGTGTAGGAGCATCAATATCTATGTCTCCAATATACTGGACTGATTCTTTGATATTTGAATTATCAATTGGAACTATAGTTACAGTAGCAAATTGTCCCTTGATATTTCCTTGGTTCAAAATATTTCCAATAATGTTTTGCTTGCCACCAATATTCATTACATCTATTCCATAAACTGAGACATCTATCACTGGTCTGATGTATGTAGCAAAGCTCTGCTTTTCTATAACTGTAGAACCATCTTTTGTATATTGTATGTTCACGTCAAAGTTGACAGCTTGATTTGATATGCTTTGGTCAGCAAATACAGGAATATTTAATGTGGTCTTTTCCAGTGGATTTATTTCGTTTACGAACCACCTGGGATCCTGTAGAATCTTAAGATCTGAAGAGCTTGGTGCAAGTGTAATTGATATATCAGATATTTTTGATGGAGAAAGATTTTCTAATCCAAGAGTAAGATTTTGCATAACTCCCATCAAGAGATAAGAAGGGGTAGAGAGTTTGACAACGAATGTTGAGCTTGCTGGTCCTACAATTAGGTCTACCAGTCTATTGGTTGTTACTTGATTTCCTTGCCCATCAAAGTATGTTACACCCAATGGTATGTGTAAGGTTTGACCCTCAACACTTTGTGGTACAAAAATATTAAATGAGAATGTGCTTGAGGACTGGGCAGCAACTGTTCCTATGTTCCAATGGTTTTGATCTATTACGATATTTTGTAAACCAGATGATCCAGAGGAGTTTGATTGTGGATTGAGTGTAATGTCTATATTGTTAAGGCCTGCGGTACCGTCGTTTGAGACGTGAACCGTGATCTGGTTGTTTGATGCAGGCTGGATGAATTGATTTTCTGCTTTCATATTTAGAACACTTTTTCCTGTGACTTTAAAGTCAAAGTCAAAGTAGTTAGTGTGAGCCCCATTTTCCCTTACTCTAGAATAGGTTACCTGAACCGTTCCAGTATAGGAATTGACGCTTGTATTTTTATCTACATTAACAAAGAATGTTAGGAAAAATGATGAACCGCTTGTTGCGACCTGAGTGTTGTCTGCCTCTATTAGACCTGCATTAGAATTGGCAACTGCCGGAGAAAATCCAACAGGCAAACTAAGTAGTCCCTTTATTCCTGCAATGTCCTCTGATCCTATATTTGAAAACACTATGGTAAGTGGTACATTCCTGTCTCCTGGTTGCACCTCAATTTTTCCTGAAGATGTGCCAAAATATGCGTCAAGAAATTTTATATCATTATAGGCATGTTCAAAAGGTGATACACCTGGTTCAATATGTTCTGGGGTAACTGCATAGCTTGGAATTATTATTTGTCCTAATAGAAATATGATAGCTATAGCAATGGTTTTGTAGATCAATTTATTGTTGGAACCTCCATCATTTCATCATCGACAATTCTTCCATCTTTAATTGTAATTATTTTATCAACGTCACCAAATTGTGGACGATCATGTGTTACTATTATGAAAGTATGTCCTAGTTTCCTATTAAGAGATTTCATTAACTGAACAGTTGTCTGTGCTGATAAGGAATCCAAATTTCCTGTTGGTTCATCAGCTAGAACTACTGTTGGTTTATTGATAAGAGATCTGCAAATAGCTACTCTTTGTGCTTGACCACCAGATACTTTGTTTGCATATTTGTTCATCTGATTTTCCAAGCCAACTGTCTTTAGCAATGACTTGGCTTCTTCAGTTGCGTTTGTATCTGTTCTTTGTATTTGTCTTGGAAGAATTACATTTTCTAGAACCGTTAAATCTGAAAGTAAATTTGAAAATTGAAAAATGAATCCAAGTTTGGAATTTCTAAATGATGAAATCTGGTTATCATTTAGATTAGAAGTATCTATTCCGTCGATGAGGACCTGACCATTTGTTGGTCTATCTAAAAGTCCAATCATGTTTAGTAGTGTTGATTTGCCAGAGCCTGAGCTACCCACAATTAAGATAAATTCGCCTTTTTTTACCGAAAATGAGACGTTTTTTAATGCATAAACAGCTGTTTCTGCTTCACCGAATATCTTGTCTACATTACGTACTTCTAGTACTGAATTAACCAAATCGCATTGCCTCCACGGGTTGTAGTTTTGTTGCCTTGTATGCAGGATAAATTGATGCCACTATAGCAAGTACAAATGCCAAAATGTCTGTCTGCAATATTCCAATCCAGTTGTAAGATACCTCTAAGGCCAAGCTGCCTTGAAATGTCAAATGTGTTTCTTTTGCATAAACGGTATATGCTACACCAAAAACTGTACCAAGACCAGCCCCAATGGCACCAATTACCATTCCTTGGAAGATGAATATTATCAGAATATCTTTTCTTCTAGAACCAATTGCTCTCATTATTCCAATCTCACGTGTCTTACTTGTGACTTGCATCATTTGTATGGTTACAACTGCAAAAGCAGATGACATCATGCCAAAGTATCCAACTAAATTAATTAATGCAATACCTGATCTGAATCCACTGAGTGTTTGTTCTGCAGATTCTTCAATTGTTTGAGCTTTAAAGTTGTCTGAACGAGTTGGAAATGCATTAAGAAAAAGATCCTTGACTACTTGATCTTTCGTTGGATCATTTAACCTAACCATGATTGATTGTGTTTCATGTGGTCTACCCAATATTTCTCGCAAAGTGTCAATATTTATTAAGACACCTTGATCAGCACCAACATTACCAGCACTTTGTGTAATTCCTACTATGGTAAATCGTTTCAGTTGGTCAATACCATTTTTATCTTTAAATTTTAATTTTACACTATCACCAACATGTGGATATCCAAGATCTCGATCTACTGAGGCTCCAAGAACAATAGAATTTCTTGAAGAAACATATTGTCCGTCTCCTCCAATTGTTTTATACAATGTTGATGCTTGCGTATCAAGAACCGGATCTACTCCAATTACTAGAACATTATAATCCCTAACTGTCTGTCCAGAACCTGTTGCGTTTATTGATGCATTAGATTCAAGTCTTGGCGTAGCAGCTTGTACATATGGAATTCTTTCAAGCCAGTTTACCAACATTTTGTCTGATTTTGTTATGAAATTCTCGTTTCTTGTAATATAGACATGTCCAAAATTGTAGTTTATTTCATCACGTACAATTGCATTATACAAACCCTGAAAAATTACAGAATTTACCTGTACTACCAAAATGGCAATTGAGACTGCGAGACTTGCTGCAATTAGACTACCTTTACGTCTTGTAATAAAACGCAAGCCTACCTTGGCCCTATAATCCATATAATTATTAAAATAGTCTGATATTTAATGGTTTAACCTAGTTCTCATTATAAATACGACAATTATATATTAAAGTTGTATGCTTTATACTAAATACATGGATAAGAGTAACATATATGGACAAAATTGACATACATATTCTCTCATACCTACTGAATAATTGTCGAATGCCAGACAGACAAATAGGAAATAATGTAGGTATATCTGGTGGAGCTGTAAAATCAAGAATTCAAAAAATGTTAGATAGAAAAATTATTGAAGAGTTTGCCCTAAAAATAGAACCACCTGTTTTGGGATATAGTGTTCTCTATTTTGTTGTAACAGGAACTGATTTGCAAGATATTTTAGATCAAGCTAAGCTAATTGGTGAACCATTTTTTGTAGTTCCATGTGTTGGAGGTGTGACTGTTTGCAGTATAGTTGTAAAAGGAGATCCAAATCAAAAAATGGAACTTGCAAAAAAAATATTGCAAGGCGTTAGGGTATTATCAATTTTTGAAGCAAAAAATCCTGGCATAAGATCGGATCTGACAAAGACTGATCTTGAAATTATAGAAATACTTCTACGAGATCCTAGATTAAAAATTGAAGATATTGCCAAGATAGCTAATCTTTCTACAAAAACTGTGACGCGTTCTCTTGATAAGCTACAAAATGATGAAGCAATACAGTTTACATTGTTATACAATCCTAAGGAAATGATAGGATACATACCATTTGCAATTCTTGTTGGGGTAGAAGGTAATGTTAAAAAAACACTACAAAATTTAGAAAAAGAATTTGGAAAGACATTTTTACAAAAACCCTTTGTAAACATGAATCAGATTGTATTATTTTTTTATAGCGACAACATTTTCAAGCTTGATGAACTGACTCAGTTGGTACAAAAAATTGACGGAGTACATTCTGTAGATCTCTTCATACCAAAGAAGATTTCATTTCCACAAAAATGGGTAATAGATAGTATCAATGAAGTAAAAACTTCAAAAAGACTCCATCTGTCATATCAGATACATTCATAATTGATTTCAGATTCATGAGTGTCTACCATGAAAAAGAAAATCTATGATGGCAAAGTTCTCTCATTGAGTCTCTATGATGTTTCAATTAACAAGCGTAAAGTGCGTCGAGAGGTAATTGAGCATAGAGGTGCTGCTGCAATGCTTGCAATTGAAAACGGTAAGGTGATTTTAGTAAAACAGCACCGTTTTCCACTCGGTTATGTATTAGAGATTCCTGCAGGAACATGTAACAAAGGGGAAAATCCACGAACATGCGCCTTCAGGGAATTAAAGGAAGAGACTGGTTATGAGGCAAAAAAGATGATTTCTCTGATAAAATATTACCCATCAATAGGATACAATACCGAAGTCATTCACTGTTTTGTCGCATCCGGGATTAAAAAAACTGGTAAACTTAAGCTAGATGAGGATGAAATACTATCAGTAGTAAAAATTGATTTGAAGAAAGTAGTAAAAATGATCTTGTCTGGAAAAATTGTGGATTCTAAAACAATCTGTGCAGTTTTGGCATACAACATGAAGAAAAGATTAGTTTAAAATCATTTTTCTAAAAATTGTAGATTATGTGACAATAATGTTTATTTTAAATAAAATTGAAGGCATGGCACATCTAGGAATTGAGTTTATACAGAGTGGATCACCTTGAGCAGTAAGTGTTGTAGTCCCAAGATTATGAGATTTATAAATTCCCTGAGCATCATTTATCACCATGATATTAACAACCCTGCTTACAATATTTTGATCGTTTATATTGATATTCCAATTGTAATTATTTCCAAGCTTCAAAAGGAAGTTTTCACCGTTTTTGAGATAAATTTCTTGGTTGTTTTGCGCTAGTGTCACAATTTGATTTGAAGTTTGATCAGATTGAGAAGTTGGCTGTGTAGTGGATTGTGTCCATCCTCTTGCAAAAAGTTTTGTTGCAGTATCAGACTTTACACAGGCGGGGGAACCGTCTTCTGTTTTTATTACAAGTATAAGGTCAGAGTTACATTGAACACTATCTACACTTATTCCTGATATGATTTGTTTTAGCGGAGTAGCAAGTGTGATTTGAGATACATTTGTTTTAGTGTAATTTTGTGATTCAAAAGCAATATCTGCTGAAGAAATAGAGCTTCTAGAGCCATATTGAGCATACACTTTGTACGTATTGTTAGATTTCCACAAACCGCCTCCAGCAGGTATGTTAGTTGAAAAATTATCACTAGATTCTGTCGCCACATGATTAATTGCTATTGCGATTCCTTGGGGATTTGTTATCCAAACAGTAACTTGTTCATGAGGGATAAAATTTGAAACTTTGCCAGAAATTAATATTGAATCACCATTTTGATATAATGATTTGTCAGTTGAGAAAGAAATTGTATCTATTGGTTGAATTGTTGAACCGCTCCCTACATTAACTACTCCTGTCATCCATGGATGAAATAGGCAATAATATCCAAAGACTCCTGTTTTGTCAAACTTGTATGAAAACGATTTGCCAGCAGTAATCACACCACTATCGATTCTTCCATCAAATCCAAGTGAAGTTGTACCTGTTGTTACTGTATGACTAGCAACATCATTGTTTTGCCAGGTTACTGTTTCATTTGTTTTTACATCAAGCACAGAAGGTGATAAGGAAAAAGGTGTGTTTGTATTAGCTGCACCAAGTGGTATGATAACTTGAGTATCAGCAAATGAGGGATGCATAAAAATACTAATACCTATTGCCAATATCAAGCCTAAAATACAAAATCTTATCTCAACCAATTCTAGATAATTCATCTTGATTTTATTTGAAGATTACTTACAAATCATTCGAATCAAAGATACGCAGTTACATCTTTATTTCAAATTAGCTTATGGCACTTGAGCTAATCCTATAATTGCTCTAGGAAACACATTTCTGCGTTGTTCTTCTGTCTTCAAATATTGTTCATAGCCTGTGACAGGTTGTAACGAGTTTTCATCCATAATCTTGTAATTTGATATCTTTGCTTTTTTGAATAGTTGTTCTAGATCATCTTTTGAAAACCATTTTGAATAAACGCCTTTTGTTGTTCGAAGTATAGAATTATTTTGATCTTGTTTTGAATTTATTATTTCTCCAACAGTTTGCTTTACTTCTCTACCATAGAATGTTTTTAATCCAAAATCTTTGAAGAGTTTTTTATTAAAAACTGAAACTATTATTGTACCATATGGCAAGGCCAATTTTTTCATTGCTTCTAATAATTGTATTTGCAAATCCATGTTTTCCTGATTACCCAATGTTTGAAAAGTGCATACGATTACTTTGTGAGTCCGATCAAGTGCTTGTTGATTAAGATTAAAGTTTTGGATGATACCTGTGATTGGAAATATCCTTTTGTTTAGATATTGACCTAGTCCATATTTTTTTAGTAATCGTGTAGAATGTGATGTCATTTCTTCTGAATAATCAATACCAATAATATTGCGCAAATTCTTGTCATACATCTCATCATACGTGTAAAGTGCAGCAGTTTCCGAATTTCTTTTCAATTCCTTGCATGAGTTAATGCTAATCTTTGATCCTAACCATATGAGGTATCTACCTGGGCCAGAACCAGCATCAATAAAAGTAACTTCTTTGTTTTTCAATAAATTATCCAGATAACTTGCTATGAAAATATCTTCAAATCGTTCGTAAGAGCGAGCTGACCATGCTGCATGTGTTGGATGAACTACATTTCTAAAGTATTGTTTTGCCATGTATTTGCTAGCCAGTATTCCTTTGACTAGATCTTGTTCATTTTTAGAAAGTTGATTCATATGAAATTTATCTTTGATTCTTCGTTCTAAAATTCCTCTTGTACAAATTTCTTTCCTTATTTTTGGTGGTAACAGATTTAGATAATCATTCTTAAAAGAATATGTTGAATTACATTTAGTACATTTAAGATCTAATTCTTCATGTTCTAATAATGAATTTTTATTTTTGAATTTTAAAGGAAAACTGCACATTGGACACATTGCTATTAAATTTTTATGAGTATGTGATGTCATCATTTGTAGCTCAAGCAATATCATCACTATCTTTTTTTCTAGTAATTTTTTGTTTTGAGGAACCTTCTTCTTTTATGTAAGTGTCATAAGTATGAAATACTTGTTTTATACTCTTCAAATATGTTTCAAAATTAGGAATTTTTATTGGTTCATAAAAATAGTTTGTGTGCACTTTGGTCAGATTATTTTTGGATAGTCCTACGCCTTCAAGTACATGAATGGGTTTACTATCAACCGAATGAACCCATCCAAGTGATCTGATTTTTTCTATAAATTCTTCAAAAAGAGTTAGCTCATTTGTAGCCATTCGCAAGATGAAATCATAGTTTTGACCTTCTCCCTGAACAAGGTCTATTGCTGTCACTATACCATATTCTCTGCTTATTTCAACTAAATTACCATACATCTCAGAGTATGGAATTACTCTTCGCTCAAAAAGTGGATTCTGCGATTTTATGAAAGTATACCATTGGTTATCAAATAATTTACTTGGATCTACTAGAATCCACTTTATTTTATCGTCTTTCTTACTGTCTTCTGTGTTATTATGCTCTATAATGACGCCTTTTTTTATGAGTTCATCTACTCTGTTTTTAACATTATCACGTGAAAGAACATAACCGTATTTTTCAAGATCCTTGTTTGCTGTATCAGGAGTCGCACCACTTTGTAATACATGAAGAATAAGTAAATCAAGAGGGCCAATACCGTTCTTGGTCATGTTTTTCACAGGCACTACATTGTCAGGACTATCTGTATTCCTACCTACCATGCTCATAAACTGCTAAACTAATGTTAAAAATATTTACTACACTTTTGTCACAAAAATGCTGAACCAGTGTTTTTACGCACGATGCTTTGCTCACAAAAGTACAATTCTCGGATTTTTTGTTGCAAAAAGTGTTCTAATAGATTTATAATTTTTCAGCCAAGTATGACCATGACATCAATACCAACAATTGAACGCATTGAAAAATCGCAATGCCGCACATGTTCACAAAATTGTACAAAATTATGTGTGACTTGTGGATGTGCCTTTTGCAATAGGCATCTACTCTCACATTCTGAAGGATGTGGTAACCAATATCACAAAATCATCCGCACAATCCTTCGAGATGATATTAAGAATGGTTTGATAAATGTGCTGGAAGTAGTGTTGCGGTCTTTATGATAACAGGAGAATACAAAAAATCCCCTGATGAGTCCGTGAAACTCGGACGAAACAACATTGTTTGTTGTCGGGAGAAACCAGAGAGGTGAAAATAGAATGATTGAAACCATAGAAAATAAAGAAATGCAAACTAACAACAAAAGTAAGAAAATGAATAAGACAGGTCAACTATGCGTTTTTGCAAGTGTTTTTGCAGTGCTAATAGTTGTAACAAATTTTGGATTTGCTTGGGCTGATACTGGAGCAAACAACACCAATACAATATTAGCTACAGATGCCATAAAGAACAACCCCACAGAAATGAAAATTCTTGAAAACATAGAATTATTCAAGCAAAGATATGCTGCAATGCAACAAAAACAACAGATAGTAGATCAGCAAAACCAGTTCATAGAGCAACAACGTAAAATTGCAAATGCGTATTTGCAAAATGATCTTGAGGGTATGAATAACGGAAATGATCTAACTGCTCCAAAGAATGCATATGCAGGCTTTGTAACGCATGTAGACAACTCTGCACAGAGTCTTTTTTGGGATCAATTTAATTTCATGCAACAAAAGATTCAGAATGCAAGAAATGCAATGAATCAAGTGCTTAGAAATGGTGGTACCATGCAAGAGGCTTTACAGGCATACAATAATGAAGCTGCAGTCCACAAAGATCAACTGGTAAGCATCAACAAGGACTTAAATGTCAAATACAATCTTGCAGATGCAAAAGTCCAGAGCTTATTCAATAAGGATGGAAAGCTGAGCAGAAACGCATAAACCCCAATTTTTTAATTAATTTTTGTTTATTTAGACATATTTAGCCATGAGCCATATCATCAAGTTGAATTTTTTTTAGAACTCTCTTACCGCTCTTAACATTAATCAATGGATTATTTCCAAATTCATCAGGTAATCTTACTACCAAAATACTGCCCTCATAGACGTGCCTTGGTTTATCTATTTTTGTGTCAGTCCAAACACACGTAACACCTGAACATAAGATAATGCAGTCTTCTATTGTAGGACCACTATTTCTAATTCTTATATGTTGAATTCCATCTTCAATTATCTTTTCCAATGTAAAGTAGTATTCTTTTGCTATTTTTTTTGCAACTTTTGTTTTAACAAACCAAGTTATGATACCTATTACTCCAGATGCTATTACTGATGTAGCTACACCCCATAATAGTCCAATATTGGGACTGTTAGTGTTATTTGGAATTGGTGGAGTATAGTTGTATGTCTGTTGTGGAGATGTAGTTTCTTGAGGAGAATGAATTGTTTGATATCTAAGAAGACCTGACAGGTTATTGTTTATGGTGTTTGTTGTTTCTGTTACATTAGAAATTAAACTTCTAGGATCTTTTATTACTATTAGTTGCTGATAATCACTTTGTGTTATTATAACAGCTGTTAGTGTGGTTCCATCAGATGCTGTAAAGTCAAATTTCACATTCATCACAGGTTGTGGTGTTGGTGTAGGTTGTGAAGATGTTGTAGTTGGCGGAGGTGTAGTTTGAGATATAGGCTGTAGTGATTGAAGTGTAATTGCTGAAGCTTCGTTTGATGGATTACTAATCGTATGATCAGAATAAATTGCTGATACCCGGTAGGTGTAAGTAGTGCCAGTCTTCAGACTCACTATTGAATATTTTGTAGTGTCATTACCTGTATTATCATCTATTATGACATAATCTCCTGGAGCTCGTTTCAAGTCTATTTTATAACCAATTATGGATTGTTGATAGTTCTCTATTGGAGGAAGCCAAGAAAGGTTGATCTGAGTTGGAGAGACTGCTTGTGCCATAAGTGGTCCAGGTACTGAAGTTGGGCTTAAATGATAATTCTGGTATGTTAGAATTCCAGCCAAATCATTAGTTATTGTTTCGGTTGTTGGTAATGCATTAGAAATTATACTTCTAGGATTTTTTTCATATTGCAATTGTTGATAATCACTTTGTGTTATTATAACAGCTGTTAGTGTGGTTCCGTCAGATGGTGTAAAATCAAATTTTACGTTTGTAATTGGTGATGTAAGTGATGGAGTTGGTGGAGGTGCAGATGTTGTGGTTGGAGTTGCAGATGCTGCATTTGATGGATCTGTACTAGTATCATCATGGTAAACTGCTGATACTCTGTAAGTGTAAGTAGTATCAGTTGTCAATCCAGTCAAAGAATACGTAGTAATTATTCTGTTTGTGTTTGCTACTAATGTAAAATAGTTACCACCGCCTAATCTCTGTTCAATTTTATAACCAATGATAGTTTTTCCATAGTTTTCTGTCGGTGCATTCCATGAAAGATTGATCTGAGTTGGAGAGACTGCTGTTGCAGTTAGATCTGTTGGGCGTTCTGTTGGAGTTGGTGTCATTGCATGAGCAATATTTGGTGTAACAGCCCAAATTCCAATCATAACAAAAAAGACAGCTGTGGGGACAAAAAATTGACTAAATTTCATTCATCATGTATTTTATGAGGTTAAATAAATTGATCACGATTCAGACGTTCTATTGTCTTGAATTGAACTTTGAGTTCTTGTCCTTTACATTTTGGACATTTTTCACATATTCAAGTGACGTTTGAATTCTGATTATGTGTAAACTGGCTTTACAAGATCAGCTATATCATTCCAACAGCGTGCAATCCTATCAAAGGAATATACAATATCAAACAGATCAATTGAGGTCTGTTTTTTTGTCTCAAGTAAGGAACGAATCTCGGAAATTTTCTTATGATATTTCCTATGAAGCGTTATAGCTTCAATTGCAAGCGATCTATTATGACTAATGAATGCCTCAATTGACTTTTCATGAACTTTTTCAATTTCCTTTGCAACATCATAAATCTTTTTGATTTCAGCTGGCATTAATGATAAACCTGTAAGCGAGTTGGCAAGATCTACTATAGTATCACCTGCAGCTTCAAGAAGATTTGCTGCTATTCTGTAATCTAAAATGTCAATATTTTCAAGATTTAATGCATGAGCAAGTTTCTTGTCAACCATAGTACTTCGAATCAATCTTACAAGCAGGAAATATTGTCTGTCTATTTCATCATCACGGTTTACCATTGTTTGCAGTACAGTCTTGTCACTAGATGTCAATGTGCTTAATGTATCACGAAACATTCCAAGAGCGATTGAGCTCATACGTTTTAAAATTTTTTCTGGACTAAGTGTCGTTGCATCCAACAAAAAATGTACATTTACATTTGTCGAGTCTTCGTCAACAATTTCCATGCCAACCAATCTACGCATTGACGTTCTGATCTTTTCTCTGTCTTCAATTGAAATGGTTGATTTGCCTTTTATCTTGATTATATCATATCCAAGAAGATAAGCACCTGTGATATCTGCAATAACATTTTCTTCTTTTGAAACAGGATATGATATTGTTACTTCCTTTGGTTGTCTGATGTCTCCTGATGGAGTAATGGAAAGACTGTCTGAACCAGTTTCTATTTCAACCTCATCACTTTTTTCTAACTTGTTTGAATCAATCCATTCTTTTGGTAGCGAAACTAGAATACTACTACCAATTTTTTGTAGGCGCCGAATAAATTTAGTCAGTTTAAATCAATATAAATAATTTAATCATCATTTTTATATTTTACTCAAATTTAAATTTGATCATGCAGGCAATAGCCTTCTGTCCAGGTCATATTACCGGTTTTTTCAAAGCTGAGATAGATGAGAAGAGACCAGAGCTTCAAGGTTCTATTGGAGCAGGATTCTGTATAAAGGAAGGTGTTACTACACGTGTCAACATTTCAAGTTCTAAGAAACCTAGTTTTAAAATAAAAGTTACAGGATATCAATCGGATAACACCCAAGTTTCTGAGTTTGTAATTGGGGAATTTTTCAATCTTGTAAAAGAAAATTATTTTGTAGATGTTGAGCATCAAATTGAAATTCCAGTTGGTTATGGACTTGGCTCAAGCGGTGCTGTTGCACTAAGCTTGGCATTTGCATTAAACAAAGCATTCCAAACAAATCTTTCTAGAACCCAGATTGGGCAGATAGCTCACAAAGCAGAAATTTTTTGTAAAACTGGTCTTGGGACTGTTTTATCTTCATACCATGGAGGTTTTGAGATTAGAACAAAACAAGGTGCACCCGGTATTGGATCATTAAGAAAAATTCATATGGATTCTTCTGCAATAGTGATTTGTTTTTCCCCTATTTCAACTAAAAAATTCATAAAAAATGATTTGTCAAAAATAAATGGCCTTGGTGGAAAGATGGTAGGTAAGCTAATTAAATCAAGAGATTATCAGGAATTTTTAGACATGTCGTTGGAATTTGCAAAATATGTTAACGTTATCACACCAAAGATGCATACTGTAATTAAAGATCTTCAAAAAAATGGTTTCAAGTGTGGTGTTGCAATGTTTGGAGAAACTGTCTTTACTTTAATTCCCAAATCAAAAGAGGAACTAGTGATTGAGATTTTGAAAAAATATGATGGCGGTATTATGATCAAATCAAGTATTGATACTAGCGGAGCAAGGGTTTCCTAGTGCTAATTCCAAAATCACATCCTAGGGCTGCATCCCTACATATCAGAGAAAGACTAGTTTCAGGATACAAGTTGGGTTTGGTAATAGAAGAAGGCCTTTTAGCTCATGGTAGGGGCGAGATGTTTGACTATCTCATAGGGGAAAAAACCTCAAAATACTCTCTGAAAGCCATAAAAGCTGCCTCAGAATCTCTCATTTTGGCAAAATCGCCAGTCATATCAGTAAATGGGAACTTTGCTGCATTATGTCCAAAAGAGATCGTGCAGCTTGCCAAGATAATTAATGCAAAAATTGAAATCAATCTGTTTTATGCAAATGAAAAAAGAAAGAAAAACATTGCAAAGGCTTTGAAAAAATATGGTGCGAAAGAGATTTTGGGACTTGATCCTAAATATTCTAAAACAATTCCAAAGCTAGATAGTGCAAGAAGAATTGTAGATCAGAGAGGAATATTTTCTGCTGATGTTGTTTTGGTACCACTTGAGGATGGTGATAGAACAATTGCATTAAAAAAATTTGGAAAGAAAATAATCACTTTTGATCTAAACCCCATGTCCAGAACTGCACAGACAGCTGATATCACAATTGTAGATAATGTCATTAGAGGAATGAAAATTCTAATTGATTATTCTAAAACACTTGTAAAGAAAAGGAATCCTCCAAAAATTAAATTTGACAACAAGAAAAACTTGGCATTTTCTATTAATCTTGTGAAAAAAAATCTTAGGAGAATGGCAAATGCCTAAATCTGTAAGGGATATTCTATCGATGAAAAATTCTAAAAAAATTACTGTACTTACTGCATATGATTATACCACAGCTCAGCTTTGCGACAAGGCAGGAATAGACATCTTACTTGTTGGAGACAGTGGTGGGATGGTGATGCTTGGTTATGAAAATACGATTCCAGTTACAATGGAGCAGATGTGTTTCTTTACAGAAGCTGTTGCAAGAGGAAGACAAAATGCAATGGTTGTGGCAGATCTACCTTTCATGTCATACCAAGCAAGTAAATCTCAAGCAATAGAAAATTCAGGTAAATTAATCAAGGCAGGAGCAGATGCTGTCAAGCTAGAAGGTGGCCTTGAGGTAAAAGATACTGTTCATGCTATAGTAGAAGTAGGTATACCTGTAATGGGTCATATTGGATTTCAGCCACAAACTACCACTCTGCAGGAAGGATACAAGGTTCAGGCAAAGACAAGAGATGCTGCAGTAAAGCTAATCGAGGCTGCAAAAGTACTCGAAGAGGCGGGAGCTTTTAGCATAGCTTTAGAGATGGTTACAAAAGAAGTATCAAAGATAATTTCAAATTCTATCAACATTCCAACAATAGGAATTGGATCTGGATCAGATTGTGATGGTCAGGTCCTTGTTATTCATGATGTATTAGGATTGTATGAAAAAATAAAACCAAAGTTTGCTAAAAGATATCTTGAGCTTTCTGGTGAGGTTGTTAAAGCTGTTACATCTTATAAAAATGATGTAATATCAGGCAAGTTTCCAGCTAATGAGCATTCTTTTTCTATGGACAAGTCCGAGCTTGAAAGGTTGAAAAAAGAAATTGCATAAACATCCATCATTTGATATTGTTGGCTCAAGTGGAACTGAGCTTACTGGAAAAAAAATTGTCTTGTGTATATCTGGGAGTGTTGCAGCATACAAGGCAATTGAATTAGCTAGACTGTTTATGAGATATGGTGCAGATGTCACTTGCGTTGCAAGCAAAGCTGCAACAAATCTGATCAAGTCAAGTTATTTTAAGTGGGCAACTGGAAACAAAGTAATTACACAACTTACTGGCGATCTTGAACACATCAAGGTTGCAGATTACAAACGTTCGGATCTGATTGTGGTTTATCCTTGTACTGCAAACACACTTGGGAAATTGGCAAACGGAATTGATGATACGCCAATTTCTACTGTCTTGAGTGTTGGACTAGGTTCCAAAATACCAATTGTTATTGCACTTGCCATGCATGAAGCCATGTATGAGAATCCTGCAGTGGCAAAAAATATAGAGTTTCTAAAAAAGAAAATTGATTTTATTGCTCCAAGCTTTGTTGAAGGCAAGGCAAAAGCTGCCGAGCCTGAGGAAGTGCTTGATTTTGTGCTCAAAAAGTTTGGTTCCTCACCTATTTTGAGAGGAAAAAAGGTGTTAATGACTGCAGGTCCTACAATTGAGTACATTGACCCAGTACGAGTAATTACAAATCAAAGCTCAGGCAAGACTGGTGTTTTGTTGGCATCAGAGCTTGTTTCTGCTGGTGCCAAAGTCACTTTCATTTATGGCCCAGGAACAGAACAGCCACCTAAAGGTGCCAAAGTCATAAAAGTTGAAACAGCCCAAGAAATGCTAAACGCTGTAAGAAAAGAGATGAAACAAAAATTTGATATTGTGGTTTTAGCTGCTGCAGCATCTGATTATACTTTAGAAAAACCAAGCAAGACAAAGATTAAAAGTGATCTTGATAAGATTGTTCTAAAATTAAAACGAGTTACAAAAATCATTGATGAGATTAAAAAAATACAGAAAGATGTTTTTCTTGTTGGGTTTAAAGCGGAAACCAATCTACCCAAAGAGAAATTGATCAGTGAAGCAAGAAAAAAACTAAGAGAATCAAGCGCTGATCTTATTGTAGCAAACGATATTGGATTGAAAAAATATAAAGAAAATCCAGACTACAACAATATAATTATCGTAGATTCAAAGAAAACGGTTCAATTAGGATGGAAGAAAAAATTAGAAATTGTCAAATTTGTCCGTAAAGAAATAGAAAAACGAATTTCTATGTTTAAATAATAACTGTTTCTATTTCTAGATCTGTTAAGTAGTTGAGTGTTATACTAATGATCTTCTTTGTGTTCAGTTTCGGGGGTTGTTTTAGAATTGTTATAGATTTCCTACGCTAGAAGCAATTATTGATTTATGATATCAAGAAATCTTTTAGTGATTTGATTTTTTATAGAGTTTCTCAAGTCTTTGTTAATAGAATCCACTATATCCTTATGAGCACTGCTAAAGTGTTTTTTTATCACTTGATGTAGATATTCTGGGTGCTCATAACAATCCGAAATTTGACATTGATATTCATTTTTCAATATTTGTACAATTGTGTTGTAAACATACATTCCAATATTTAATAACGCCTTTTCTATAACTACCGTCACCAATTCTTTGTACATTAGTTCTTTGTCATCATTCAATGAAATTTATGATTCGCATAGTTTTTATCAATTCATGAGGTTGGATATAGAATACTGTTCTAATTTTTTGATGCCAACTTGATAAGACTTTCTATCTTATTCTGACCAAGTTCAAGCTTGATCCCAGTTGTTCTGCAGGAGTTTTCTTTATTGAACTGTGATCTCTAATGAAATTGTAATCAATTATTATTCAGCTACACTATCAAATGATAATCAAATCTTTCGTAAACTTGTGCATCACATCAGCTTTGTTATTTACTATAACAGAATCTTCAATTCTTACACCGAATTTGTTTGGAAGATAAATTCCTGGTTCTACAGTTATTGCCATATTTTTTTCAAGATTTGTCTTACTTAATGGACTCAAACATGGCAGTTCATGAACTTCTAGTCCTAATCCATGACCAGTAGAATGAATGAAATATTTTCCATATCCTTTCTTTGTGATTATTTTTCTACAGACATCATCTATTGATTTGCAAGAAGCTTTTGGTTTAACAGCTTTAAGGCCAGCTTCCTGCGATTGTTTTACAATTTCATAGACTTTTTTTGCTTCACTTGAAATAGTCCCCAGTCCAAATGTTCTTGTTGCATCAGAGACATATCCCTTGTATCGTAGTGTGAGATCAACTACAATCATGTCACCGCTTACAAACTTTCTTTTTGTCACCTGTGCATGTGGTAATGCACTATTTGGTCCACCAGCTATTATTAGAGGATTAAGAGTTGACTTGTATCCAGTTGCAAATGCTTCTTTTTCCATTGCATACGACATTAAGATAGTTTGAAGCTCAGACTCTGACTGCCCTATTTTGATTTCATCAACACAAAGATCGTATATTTCATCTAGTATCGAAGATGCCTTCTTTAGGAGTCCAATTTCTTTTGAATCTTTTACCTCCCTTGCGCGGTAAAATGGTTCTGTAGTTGATTTTACACCAGAAATGGATTTTTTGAGCGTCTGAATTACATCGTAATTGTTACTATCTGTACAAATATTCTTGCCTTTTAGCAATCCAATAAGAGTAGAAAGTGATCCTTTGCCGCGCTCCGATTTTACTATCTTACAGTTAGTAGACTCTTCCTTAGCACGACCCATCTCTAGTTCCGGAGATACAATCGTAGTACCATTTTTGTCCAATATTCCAATTGCCTCGCCCCAAAATCCTGTCATGTAATAGAGGTTTTCAGGCTCAAATGCCACTAGACTATCACAGTCTATTTTATTACAAAATTTCAGAAGGTTTTGCCTACGTTTTTGCAATACACAAAATCTACAAATTCTTAATTTATGTTTGCTGGAAGGTTTAGATATCCGAAAACGAGAGATTTTCTGTGGAAGAAAAAAAGAAGATTGTAGCATTATTGTCAGGCGGTCTTGACAGCCGACTAGCTATCAAAATGATGCAGAAACAAGGATTTGAGGTAGAAGCAGTAGCGATCAAGACACCATTTTGTGATTTTGATTGTGGAAGAGGATGCGGTTTTGAAATACGAGAAACTGCAGACAATCTAGGTGTAAATCTAAAAACAGTTTATCTTGGAGATGAGTATATTGAGATGCTAAAGCATCCAAAGCATGGATTTGGATCGGGAATGAATCCATGCATTGATTGTAGAGCAATGATGTTTGAAGCTGGAAAAAAACATATGGAAGAGATCGGTGCCGAATTTATAATTTCAGGCGAAGTTTTAGGTCAAAGACCAATGAGCCAGCACGGTCCAGCTCTTAGAACAATTGAAAAAGAATCTGGTCTTGAGGGAAAAATAGTAAGACCACTTTCAGCAGCTTTGCTTCCACCTACAGAACCAGAACTAAACGGCTTGATTAAAAGAGAGGATTTGGGAAAGATAAGGGGTCGATCAAGAAAGGATCAGTTAAGAATGGCACAAGAATTTGGAATTGAAAATCCACCAAATGCGGGTGGTGGTTGTCTTTTAACAGATCCAAAATTTGCTATCAGAGCAAAAGATCTTTTCAAACATATACAAACACCAACTACTAATGATATTGATCTATTAAAAATTGGAAGACATTTCAGATTTGATGAGAAAACGAAATTCATTGTTGGAAGAAACCAAGATGAAAATGAAATGCTCAAAGCTTTAGCATTAGATGGTGATGTGTTACTTGAAACAAAAGATCATGTTGGACCAGTTTCATTAATCCGGGGAGAAATTTCTCAAAACCTTTTGGGATTAGCTGCAGCTATTACACTGCGATATTCCGATGCACCAAAAGATGTCCCAAGTGTTGTGGTATCACAGAAAAAGGACATAAAGTCAGAAATTTCAGCAATGCCAGTTGACGAGTCTTCTTACCTGCAATACAGAATTTAGTCGTGCAAGCTAGTCTGTGAAATGCAATTGACTAGCAAGACTTTTTGAGGGAGTACTTTGCATCTACTTTGTATGCAGACTCAAAAGGCACCCACTTACTTGAAAGCCATCACATTAAGGGATACTAGTGATGTGCATTCCGTAAAAGAGGATATCAAAAAAAACATGATTCTGGTGTTAAGGGTAACCCCACTTGCACAAAAAAATGTAGATGAGTTAAGAAAAGTAGTAGAAGAAATTTATGCCATTGCAAAAACTCATGACGCAGATATTGCAAGATTAGGAGAAGAAAGAATTATTGTCACTCCTCCAGGTGTTAAGATCTGGAAAGCAGAGTACGATCTAAAGTAATCTTATTCCTTCTTGTACTTGAGGACAAACAGTTGTGATTCTAAACATTCTGTGAATTGATGCAGAAAGATTTTCACATTTCCTTCTTTCACCGTGATTTACAATCACTCTTCGTAGTTTTGGTCGTAGTTTGTGTACATATGACATAAGTTGGTTGTAGTCGCTGTGACCACTAAATCCATCAAGTTTTTCTGTAGAACAGTTTATGTTAATTACTTCTATTTTTCCTTCTTTTCCAACAACTGAAACTTGTCGTGAACCATCAAGCACTCTCCTTCCCAGGGTTCCATTAACCTGATATGAAACAAACAAAATTTTATTTTTTTGAACAGGTGCAATGTTTTTGAAATATTCCAAGACAGGTCCTCCTTCCAGCATTCCAGATGTTGCAATTATAATACATGGACCTTCACGTAATGGTTCTTCTCTTGCATCAGCATGTTCAATATTTGTGAAATATTCAGAATCAAATGGATTATCATCTGTTTCCAAAATCTTTTGTCGCAATTCGCGTGCAAGATATTCTGGATAGGCCTCATGAATTGATGTTGCTTCTTGGATCATTCCCTCCATAAATACGGGAGATTCTACTATTTGCCCTGACTTCATGTATTGATCTATTACCATCATAAGTTCCTGTGCACGACCAACTGCTGGTATTGGAATTAGTACCTTACCACCGTTTCTTAGCGTCTCATTTACCGATTTGATGAATGCAGCCTCTACTTCTTCTCGTGAAGGCTGGATATCCTCTTTTGCACCATAGGTACTTTCTATCAGAAGGGTTTCAACACGTGGAAAGTTCCAAGATGCACTTTCAAGAAGCATTGTTTTTCCATATTTGAGATCTCCAGTGTAGACAAAGTTGTGGTCACCATTTCCTATGTGAAAGTGACAAGAAGCAGAGCCCAATATGTGACCTGCGTTGGAAAGAACAAGTTTGATGTCTGGAGAAATGTCTGTTACAGTTCCATATGGAAGTGTTATTGTTTGCTTCATGACTTGCTTGACATCTCTTTCAGAATATAGCGGAACTCTGCCCTGAGCAGCAGCAACTTTGATTGCATCAAGCTGAATTAGATTCATCATTGGTAAAGTTGGTTCAGAACAATAGACAGGTCCCTTGTAGCCATATTTGAAAAGGGCAGGTAAGAATCCAGTATGATCAAGATGTGCATGACTGATTACAATTGCATCAAGTTCGTCTAGTGTGATATTAGTCCAATCAAGTCTTGGATATGCTTCTTGTGCATTTCTGGTACCGGGGTTGACACCACAATCTATCAAAATTTTGCTTTCATGTGTTGTTAAAAGCATACAAGATCTACCAACTTGACTAAATCCGCCCAATGTAAGAAGAGAAACTTCGGCATCTTCTGAAAGTTTTGGTCTGAAAATTTCTTCTCCAACTTGTTTGAGATGCTTACTTCTCTCTGAAGATGAAATCTTTAGGTTATAGTTTATGGTTTGTATTGTTTGTGATTGATTTGCAGTAGCTTTTCTTATTCGTAGTCTCCAACCTGTCTTTTCAACAACATCAGCCATGTTGAATGTTTCAGTATTATACAAAAGCCACGGCCGCTTTACTTCAAGTGTTACCTCACCTATTGCAGTATCAAAAAAGGTACCACGCAGATCTGCATCTTTTGGCATTGATTGAGTAAGAATCTGCCTTGCTTCTTCCTCAGATTTTCGTATGGATTCTTCTGTTCTTACAACGATTCTCTTTTTTATCACATTTACCATGTTAGAGATTACTTCGTTGTGTTCCATCAGATAACGGGGTTTTCTTGTATAAATTGCAATTCTTGGACCTTCATAATCTATTTTGGTAACATCAGCTTCTTTTGGGATACTTTGTAGTATTGTACCCATTATGTTTGTGGATGGCGATATTTCACGTTGTTGTTGTTTTCTTTGCAATTAAAATTCACTAAAGTGTAATGATGGCTTTCTTCTGCTCTTTTGTCAAGAGTCTATATCCATTCTTGTCTATAATTGCGACGTTTATTCCGTCACCAGTTCCAATGTTTCTTGTTATTGCAGCTTTTACAGCTCGTAAAGCAATTACCTTGCCTTCTTCTACATTAAGTCCATCACGGTATTCATTTTCTAAGAGGCCGTATGCAACTGGAGAACCGCTTCCTGTTGTCACAAAGGTTTTCTTTTCAAGGGAACCAAACATGTCTATGTTGTATAATGATGGTCCCAGATTATCATATCCTCCAACAAGTATGTCTGCGATAAATGGATAGTATCTGTTCTGGAAGAATATCAGAGAAGCAAGTTTTGCAATAGATTTTATCGGAAGATATTCTTGTTTTTCTATTCTATGTATATTGGAATGATATCTTAGCATGTCAGTAACGTTTTGCGCATCTGCAACACCACCAGCAATTGTCATTCCTGCATGCTTATCGATTTGCTGTATTTTCATGGTATTGTTATTTGCTATGAAATAACCTGCACTTGCTCTCATGTCTGCACACAATACTACACCGTCGGTACAGGAAATTCCTACCGTAGTTGTTCCATGTAATGTGTGTTGTTCAACATAGTCTGACAAATAACATTCTCCTTAACTTAAGATACTTAGACTAGGAAAACACCCGTTTAAATAACTTTGTGTTGAGCAAAACGGGAGATTGATAAATAATGAGATTTCATCAAAAATCTATGCCTTCTCATGTAATGGAGCTTCCAAGAAAAATAGTCATCGGAGAAAATAACATTGGTGATATTGGAAAGTTTATAGCTGATCTAGCTAATCCAAAAAAGGTTTCAGTTGTCTCTGGCGATCATGTAAAAAAAATAACATACAAAAAAGTTGCAAATTCATTTGCTTCTTCTAAAATAAAAAATATCTGGCATACAAGTATAAATAATGACGTAAAATCTGTACAAAAAGTTCTAAATGAAATTAGGAAAGACCATAGTGATTTGATAATAGGAATTGGTGGAGGGAGATCAGTTGATATTGCAAAAATGGCGGCAGTTACTTTGAAAAAATCTTTTGTTAGCATCCCAACTTCAGCATCACATGATGGAATTGCAAGTCCATTTGTTTCTATACGTGGAGAAAAACCATATTCTGTTATTGCAACAGCACCTCTTGGAGTCTTTGTTGATATTAAGATCCTAAAGAAAGCGCCAAAAAGACTTCTAGCCAGTGGATGTGGAGATTTGATGGCCAAAGTTACTGCAGTTAGAGACTGGGAGCTTGCAAGAGATAATGTTGGAGAATATTTTGGAACCTATGCTGCAAATCTTGCTTCAATGAGTGCAAAAATTGTAATTGAAAATTCAAAGAATTTCAAAAAAAGACCAGATGTCAGAATGATAGTAGAAGCTTTGATCAGTTCTGGTGTTGCTGCCTGTATTGCTGGAAGTAGTAGGCCCTGTTCTGGTGCAGAACATCTCTTCTCTCATGCTATTGATTATCTAGAGTCTGGTGTTGGATTACATGGAGAGAAATGTGGTATAGGATCTATCTTGATTGCAAAACTGCAAGGTCAAGACTGGAAAAAAATTGTTCAAATGCTAAAAAACGTAGGGGCTCCAACCACCGCAAAAGAGATTGGTCTAAAACCAAAAATTCTTGCAAAAGCTCTTACTATTGCTCAATCACTCAGACCTGAACGATATACTATTTTAAGCCAAGTAAAAATGAATGAGGAAAAAGCTATTACACTAGCAAAAAGTACTGGTGTTTTGTAAATTTAGGCAGCCTTTGGTTGTACTGGTTTTTCTTCCGATTTGACTTCAGCTGATTTTGCTTCTGGTTTTTCAGCTTTCTTGTTGTTGTACGTTTCAATATAGTTGATCTTTTCTAGTTTGTTTACAAACTTGAAAATGTCATTTGCTATAATGCGTTTTATTGTACTTAGTCCTTCTGCCATAAGTATCTCATCTGGCATTGTAACATTAAGTTCTGAGCCTTTTACCTCAAATTTCAGCTTTGAATCATCAACAGGTATGTTTCTCTTTAAGAGACCCATTATCTTTTCTTCGTCAGTGTTAAGAGATTTTATTACATTAACATCATAAAGTATTGTCTTTCCAGCAAATCTGTGATTGAAATCAACTTGAACTCTACCAGATCCAATAAATCGAATAATTCCAGTTCTTTCATCAATTTCTATTGTATCACCAACCGAAACTTTTTCGGCATCATCACCAAGTTTTCGAAGTGGAATCATGCGAACCTTGGCAGGATCTCTTGCTCCAAATCCCTTCTCTGGGGGTACCTCTACAGTTAGCTTGTCTCCAGCACTTGTGTTAAGTAATGCATCATCTAATCCTTTGAGGACCCATGACTCTCCAACTGAAATGAGTCTTGGCTGATATTTTCTATTAGCATCATGTATTGAATTTGTTTTGGCATCATCTTCTCTAGTCGTTTCAAAAACTTCGTTAGTGTCTTTTACCTTTGCAGTATAATCCACTAAAACCAGTGTGCCTTTTTGGAAAGTCAATGTGATCGGTGCTTGGAATTCCTTATATTAAGTTAACATGAGTTTAAAGCGCTTTTAGTTTTTCTTCAGCTACTTTGAGTGCTTCTGGGTTTGTCTTGTATCCCATCATATCAAGAGTTGAGGAGATTGCAGAGATTGTTCTCATTACATGATATTTGTGAACTTCACCCATACATCCTACTCGAAATACTTTTCCTTTTAATTCACCAAATCCACCTGCAACAAGGACTCGGAATTTTTCTGAAAGTGTTGATCTAAATGTTTTGTCTTCTAATCCTTGCAGATAGTTTAGTGCAATTACAACTGTAGATCTTGCATCTTGTTTTGCGAATGGACTAAGACCCATTGCACTAAGACCTGAATAAAATGCATCAGAACAAACTCTATGTCTTTTTATTCTTGCTTCCATTCCCTCTTCTAGAATAATGTCAAGTGCTTCTCTGAATGCATAAAGTAATGGGAGTGCTGGCGTAAATGGTGTCTCTTTTGTATCATCATAATATTTGAAGTATCTTGCCAAGTTAAAGTAAAAAGTTGGAGGTGGATTTGCAATCATGTATTTTTTTGCTTTTGGACTAATTGATATTGGTGAGATTCCAGGAGGTGCAGCCATTGCCTTTTGTCCTGCTGCAATACAAACATCTATTCCCCATTTGTCTACAGGTAATTCTTCGCCACCAAGTATTGAGACAGCGTCAACTACAAAGTATGAGTCGTTTCTTGAGGTAAGTTTTGAGATCTTGTCCAAGTATTTCACTTGTGTTCCTGTAGATGTCTCATTATAGACTACATAGAATGCCTTTACATCCTTGTTGTTATCAAAAGCCTCTTTTACTTGATCAAAAGTAGCATTTTCTCCAAAAGGAGTTGTAAGTCTTATGACGTTTGCTCCTTGCCATTCTAGCATTGTAGCTAGTCTACTGCTAAATTCTCCGTTTACAGGAATTATTACTTTATCTCCTTTTTTTATTAGATTTACAACTGATGCTTCTACTGCTCCAGTTCCTGAAGCAGTTAATGCAACAATGTCATGCGAGGTTTGAAAGACCTTTTGTGTTTTTTCTATAACATCAGTGTATAGCTTAACAAAATCTTTGCTCCTATGATTTATTGTAGGAGTAAACATCGCACGGGTAACTCTTTCGGGAACGTTTGTTGGCCCCGGCAACATAACCAAATATTCCAAATAAATTCTCCAATCTTAACGATTAGGAACCACTATTTATAATTACAGAATTTTTGAGAGTCGTCTTTCTGCATCTATTTTTAATAGTATGTTTTTAGTTCCTTCTGGCACAAGTTCCATCCAGTTTATTCCCATTGCTATCATTTCACGAATATTGGTTCCAGAGATCACCTCCCTTTGTAACAGAGGCACTGGAATAATCTTGATTCCACGTTTTTGATAAAGTGCTATTGTAAAATCATCATTTGAGAATACCACATCATATTTTGGTACAATAGAATCAACGTGCTGTGTCCACTTTGCATGATCATCGACGTCTGGAATATAAAATATCTGAACTCTGTTTAAGGTGAATTTATCTAAAGAAGATAGTATCATTTCCTTTCTTTCATCAGCAGAAAATGGATTTCTTTTTTCATTATTTTTATTTGAGCTGCCTATACCTATCCAAAGATTCTCTACTTGAGAGAGTCCAAAATTTACTGCTGCGAGATGTCCTTTATGAAAAGGTTGGAATCTGCCAATTAAGAGACCATTCATAATAAAAATTGATTTTAATTCTTTAAAAAACTATCATTACTTATACGGCTAGACAATTCAATTGTTTATGGAGCTTCTAAAAATAGACGGGTCATACGGTGAAGGCGGCGGTCAGATAATTCGAACTGCGGTAACACTTTCATCAATAACTGGAACACCAATAGAAATTGAAAACATACGTAAGGGCAGAGATGTTCCCGGTTTAAGGCCACAGCATCTTACTGGAATTAAAATTCTTGCAAAAATTTGTAATGGCAAAGTAGATGGATTACATATTGGATCAACTATGCTTAGATTTTTTCCTTCAAAGATTAAAGATTCTACTTTAAAAGAAAATGTGGGAACTGCAGGAAGCATTCCACTAATTTTACAGATTTTAATTCCTGCAGTAGCTATCTCTAAAAAACATTTGAAATTATCAATCATAGGTGGCACAGATGTTGCATGGAGTCCAACAAGTAACTATACCAAATTTGTTTTGAAAGAAGCATATTCTAGAATTGGAATTAATTTTTCTATGGATATTAAAAAGCGAGGGTATTATCCAAAGGGCGGTGGACTTGTCGATGTACAAGTATTGCCTTTTGAAAAAATCAAGCCTATTTCTCTTCTAAAAAGAACTATAAAAAAAATAATGCTTCTTTGTTCATATTCCATGTTATCAAAAGAATTAATTGAAAATGAGGTAAACGAAGCCAGAAGAATTTTTGAAAGTAAAGGCATGTCCTGTGATTACGAGATAAAGAATGAACCTACATTAGATAAAGGATGTTCACTCTTAGCTTTTGGACACGATGATAGTTCAATCATTGGTTCTGATGCAATATATGATAAAGGTATGAAAGGAATTGGACAGACTGTAGCAGACAGATTTTTAGAGTCGAATTTAGGAGTGGATCACTTTCTTTCAGATATGCTTGTGATTCCTCTGGCCTTGATTAATGAGACTTCGGTCTTTAGAGTAAACAAAATTACAAAACACCTAGAGACAAACCTTTTTGTCACTTCAAAAATTACCAACTGCAAGTACGGAATAGGAAAATTAGATGATGGGTTTGAGGTCAGAATAAAGGGAAATTCAGATGCCGGAATGTAGTAATGCTGCCATAAGCAATATGGCTATAGAAACAATAACCATAATTCTGCCAAGAGAAATTATTTTTGAGCGAAGTTTTTGAACTATTTCTGGCAACATTTCTTTTGATTCTATTTTTTTCTCAATTTCAGTCCGAATTATCCTAACATGAATAGCAAACATCACAAGCAAGGAAATTACAAGAATTATCTTTATTACAAGTATTATTCCATAATTTGTAGAAAACAAAAATTCTGGTCTGCTTAGAATATTAGATGAGCTATAAAGTCCAGTAGCAATCAAAATTGCTAAGGATGGAATTGCAATCTTGTTAAATTTTCTTCCAACCCGAATCATTATTGCTACTCTTTCTTCTACTGATTCTGAGATTGTCTTCAACAATGGTGCCAAAACAATTCCGATAAAAATGGATCCTCCTACCCATATGGAAGCAGAAACAAGATGTGCCCACATCAGTATGGCATCCAAAACTGGCATTGTCAGTATATTCTATTATTACAAGTAATATCTATTCGGATCCGGAGAAGGTTTTTTAATTCTATAGAACCCGTAGCTGTTGAATTGGTTAGTAGAGGTCGTGTTGTTATATTTAGTGCATTTGCTGGATTAGGAGTTTTGATGCTTGGTTTGGTTTTATTTGCAAACTCTGGTCAGGATGTTCTCAAGCAAGTAAACATAGATTTGGCTGGTGTAAAGTTAATTGATGTAGACAAGATAAACAATCGAGCTCATCTTGAAGTATTGTTTAATGTAACAAACCCTACCACCATAACATCAACCATTCCTTCTATCAATTACGATTTATTTGTAAATGGTAAACATCTTGGAAGTGGTCATTATAGTACTGAGGATATTGCCATGGCTGGAAGAGCACCACTGTTCCCTAGTAGCACAGTGACATTTACCAATACGTTTGAGCTTGTAGATACTGAACAAATCTCTAATGAATACCAATCCATCATAAGCGGTCAACCAGTTAGCTACAAGGTAACTGGTCAGGTAACTGTAGAGTCAGCATGGACTCTAATTACAAGAGATTTTGAATCTACATTTGGCTAATTTAGGCCCCAGCTAGTCTTTGTTTTTGGTTTTATTTTAACAAAGGGTGCTTCTCCTTCTTTCCAAGGATTATCTCTGACCCATGAAAATTTTTTATAAAAAATTTCATACAATCGTTTGTATTCTGAACCCTTTTCAATAAATTCTGTTATTCCCTGTACGATTACGGCCTTATGTTTCCCAGACGTGTAAATGTCTACAGTTATTGCTATTTTGTTATTTTGTTGAAGATTGGAATGTTTTTTTGTATCATAATCTGTTGCCAGATAAAAAAGGTCATCTTCAAAATAATATGTAACTGGAACAACATGTGGTATGTTATCATGAGAGGTTGCCATTCTACATGCTTCGTTATTTTGTAAAAACTCTATTTCCTTTTTGGTAAATTTGATCATTAATGCTAGTCATAAAATTATAGAATAAAAACAGATGGGCCGAGAGAGATTTGAACTCTCGACCACCGCCGTGTCAGGGCGGTATCCTAACCAACTAGACGATCGGCCCGTTAAAATACGACTCTTCTTGTAGGCGTTATTAACGTTTAATTTGAGAAAACAAGAATAATATGCATTGTTACTGGTGAGTGTTTTATGAATGAAGAATTCTCTCAAGATGAAAAAAATGGTTTTTACAAAGCAGTTTTTTCAAGACGAGATGTGAGATCTCATTTTATACCAGAACCAATTGATGACAAGACTCTGTCTAAAATTCTAAATGCGGCGCATCATGCACCATCTGTCGGTTTTTCGCAGCCATGGAACTTTATTCTGATAAAAGATGTCGAGACTAGAAAAAAAGTAAAAGAATCATTTGATAATGAAAGAAAACGCTCTGCAACTCTTGTTGAGGATCCAAAGAGAACAAAATATCTTTCCTTAAGGTTAGAAGGAATTTTGTCTTCAGCAGTAAATGTCTGTGTAACATATGATCCTACAAAGTTTGGCCCTTTTGTAATAGGAAGATCAAGTATTCCTGAAACAGGAATTTACAGCGTGTGTTGTGCAATACAAAATCTTTGGCTTGCTGCAAGAACAGAAGGCATTGGGCTTGGTTGGGTCAGCATACTTTCAAATGATGATCTGAAAAAAATTCTTGAAATACCAGAGCATGTTGTTCCTATTGCATACTTGTGTCTTGGTCATGTTTCAAAATTTGCAGAAAAACCAGATCTAGAAGCAGCTGGTTGGCTTCCACGACTTGATTTGAAAGATGTCGTATTTTATGAAAAATGGAATAGTCTTGATGATCCAACCTGGAATCAAATCAGACAGATGATAGTTTCAAATCTTGATTACGCTTAAATTGTTAACAAGACTGATTTTTTCTGGGCTCGTAGCGCAGAGTCTTATTGACGCGCAACATGGATAGCGCAGTAGCCTCCTAAGTTACAGGTCGAGGGATCGAAGCCCTCCGAGCCCGCTTTATTACAGTATTTAGATGAAATTACGAATTCTTAGGTTGTAGTTGGAGCAGTTATAGCATAAACTGTTTTGAAGATGTCAACAGTGTAATCTCCCTGAAAAATATTAATCACGTTATTACCATCTACAGATTTAATTCTAAAATAGTGTTCGTATGAACCATCATTTTTCACATCTACTTGGGCAAAATAAACTGGTTTACCATTTTGATAAATCTGAACTACTACTGGATATCCTGGTACAGCGTCTGTTACTGTGCCCCAAACACAACCAAATGGAAGTTTGTTATCAGCTGGAATATGCATGTACACTATTGATTTTTCTAATTGAATATTGTCATTGGCAATTAATTTTGGATCCCATTGGACTCCTTGTGATACAGAGCTCAGGCTTGGCAATAATAGTAAAATAATTCCTACCGCCATACCAAGCACATATTTCATAAATTCTCTTTTGAAAAAGTTACATATTAAGATGACGCATAATTAGTGTATATCAATTGGTACCAGAAGAGAAATTAAATGATGGATGTCGTTGTCATTGCCATTTCGGCGGTGCAGTAAGCTGTCCTGGCTGTAAAGAAAATCACGGAAAGATTAACTGTTCACATTGTAAATAATTATTTTCTCTTTGAGTTTTCCTTTGCTGCTAGTGCTTTTAGATTTGCAAGCTCTGTCTTGAGGGCTTCTATTTGTACAAGGGTCTGCAGGCTAGCAATCTCATTTTTTAGGTTTTCAATCTCACTATCTTTATTTTTTACAGTGTTTCGTAATTCATCTAACTCTGCACCAAGTGTAACTTTGGCTTGTTTGATTTGATTTGAAGTTATCTGTACTGTTTGTTGATGATTATTAGTGTTGACTAGCTTTTTTTTTTCTTCATGACCGTAGCCGCCCTTCGTAATATAGTCAGCACTCTTTTGTGCTAACCAGCATATTACAACAAGAAACCATGCGGCTGCGATGAATACTATCATAGCAAAGTGTGTTGCGTCAGGGAGCACAAAGTATAGCCCTGTAAGAGCAGATGCAAGACAAGTAACTACTATTGTAGGAATGTGCCCCATAATTTTATCACATGATTCCTAGAATATAACGGTAATGGAAATTATCAGATCTAAAATACATATTATAAAAAGGAAAGATTTTGCTAGTCGGTACTAGTATCTTTATCGCCTGATCCAAGTTTTGGAACCTCAGACTGCAAAATCTGAATTTTTTGTAAAAGTTCATTTCGTAGATCTCGTGCTACTCGCCTTACTGTTGGTCTTGGAACACCAAGCTCTTCGACCACTTTGGTATAGATATCTTGTTTGTCTGTAAGGCCCTTGTCAAGCAACGAGTTTATGGCTTGTTTAATATTTGTGCTTTGAGTAGAGCGATTCACGTTTTGTATTTTTCAGATCTTCTATATAAGACTGTTACTATCTTTTTTGTATTACTTTCATATTTAAAAAATGGAAAAATTTTGATTACATAAGAAGATTTTTCTTGGTTCAATCTTGTTTGAACCAGGAATAATTATCAAAAGTAACATGTTGGGCTTATCTATTGTTAGATTGTTTTGGTAATTATAAGTCTTGGAATTTTTTGATTCATTTTTGTGATAATTAGATTATTTGGTATAATTTCTTCAGTATTAACAGTGACTTGTATTTACAATAACAAAGGGGCATCTTAACATAAACAATTGTGAAGAAAGATTCTTATGATTAAATGACCAAGTTTGAAGAAAATGCCCAAGGCTACGATAGAGACTACTTTTGGTAAGATAGTTTTCGATCTTTTACCAGATCTTGCACCTGAAACGGTAAGAAATTTCACAAAACTTGCAAAGGGCTCCTTCTACGATGGAACGTTATTTCACAGGGTTATTCCAGGATTCATGATTCAAGGCGGAGATCCCAATACCAAAAAACCAGATAAAAGTAAGTGGGGTACAGGTGGTCCAGGCCATACTATCAAAGCCGAATTTAGTTCCAAATCTCATCTTCGTGGAATAGTTTCTATGGCTCGTGCAATGGATCCTAATAGCGCTGGCTCGCAATTTTTCATAGTTACAACAGATAGTACTTTTCTTGATAAACAGTATACCGTCTTTGGCAGAGTGACAGAAGGTATGGATGTAGCAGACAAAATAGTGAATTTGCCACGAGACAAAAATGATTGCCCGCATCAGGAAGCAAAAATGCTTCATGTAACAATATCAGAATAGGAATAATGAATTGAGAAAATTACTTTCAATTTTAATAATGTCATTAATGCTTTTATCAATGTCACAAGTTTTTGGTCAGGAATTAACAATGGGACAAAATCCGGTGGAAGACATTAAAATTGTACTTGATGAAAGCGGAACAGCTCATGTGACACATTTTGTTAAAGGTAACAGTGCAGTGGCAATTCAAGTAATTACAGTAAAAGGAAATATGACAAACTTTTCTGTAACAGATCAAAATGGCAATTCCGTACAATATTTTAGTGTAGCCACAGCTCAAAAATCAGTATTGTTTCCTCCCACATCAAGAAATATGACTATAATCAAATATGATCTAACAAATGCCGTAACTCAAATTAATGGCGTTTGGGAATGGAATTATACAGAACCATCTGATGCGGGTTATACAGACTTTTACTTCCCAAAAGGAGCTGACACGATTTGGGCCAATCATAGACCAGTTTATCTAGGTGATCATGGACTTAGACAACACGGTAATGGTTTTACTTTAGACTATATTATCAATGAACCAGTCACTTTACAAAATGTAGAATGGCAAAATAGTAATTTCATAGTAGGTATACAAACTCTTTCAGATTTGGGTCCTTATACATTTGACCAATCAGCAAAAGCATATTCATTTGATATCAATAAACCACATTCATTTGTAACAGTAATAATGCCACAGAAGCTTTTATGGGCCAATGAATTCCAAGGAAAGCTTAATGGTAATGGTACTTTAACCAACACGTTTTACAAAAATGGAACTCATATTTGGATTGGATTACATCCATCTAAAGCTGGCACAATTCAGTTAACGGGTACAACTGCAATTCCTGAATTTCCATTATTTGTGCCGTTGGTCATAGGAATCACTGTTGTAATTGCATTACAGTTCAGAAACCGCCTAAATTTCAACTAGGTTATTAGGTGTATTCCATAAATGAATTCTATGCAATGTGGCTGTCATTGTATAAAATGCGGAAGTACTGATCTAAAATCAGAACAGGTAGGCAAGATTGAAAGTGATGGGTATTTTGATATGCATCATACATGTAGAAAATGTAATGTTCATTTTGACCACTTGGAAGGAGATGTATTTGATTCCTGCAAAGTTTGTGGTTACAAATCTAGCTGAACTGTGCTATTATCTTGTTTGAGTAGTAGCTACGTTTTTCTCGCATGTCTTTTTGTATTTCTTTTTTCAAGGCCATATTTGCCAGTACCTTTGATACATCTAGTGGTACGGCAGCCCAACCATATTCACGGAGTTGTGCAACAACCTCTGAAACTGTTCTTGGTTGTTCAAAAAAAGAATCCCGTGTTAGTATGTGTATTTTGCTTCTTATCTGATTTCTATCAATAGAAATTGGTTGAACGAATTCAGGTTCATGAATTTCAGCATCTTCAAGCGAACTTAGATAATTTGTTTTTGGTTCATTATTTAGTACTTCTCTTATGATTTCTACTTGTGTGTTTGTTCTTTGTTCTTCGGTTTGATTTCTTGCTACAAACCTAGAAAGATTGTATATGACTTCGTCTATGCTTTTATTGTCTACGTAAAAGTCCTTAGATTCTACTTCTATCTCATTTTCACCGAATTTTAGTCTAATTTTGGCCATTCGTATCAATCCATTTGAGTATTTTCATTTATTCTACTAGCTCTAAGTAGCTTAGAAAACAGATCAAAATTTTTACACAAATTATTTGGTTTTTTTTCCTATGTGTGCTAAAAAGGAATTTTTTGGTTGAGATAGTATGCAAAAGAATTCTAAGATAATCATGGTAATAGCAATAATAGGCGCAGTTGGTGCTTTTGGGTATATTCAGTATGTTTCTGTTACTCATCTCCATGTGTCCATATTAGACAGTAAGGTTGTGGAGAGAACTAATGATGGTACACTCTATAATATGCAGCTTGAATTTAAGAATCCATCATTAATGATTTTAAATGTAGGAAAAACTGACTTTGTAATATCTGTAGAAGGTCAAGATCTTGGTAGTGGTACACTAGAACCATCTACAATACCCGCTATGGGAAATACTGTTCAAAAAGCACCATTTCTAGCTGATAATACGATTCTTGATAAATATAATAAAAATAATAATGTTCCATCTGTAAAATTAACTGGAACGACAAAATACGATTTCCTTGTTGCTTCAATTAATATTCCCTTTACATATTATCCCACACAAGACGAAGCTAGCGCATTTATACACGGTACGTAAATCAGCAAAATATGCTGACAGTTTTTGGTTCTGTTGCACTGGATACTATAAGGACACCTACGAAAATTCTAAAAAACGTACTTGGAGGTGCTGCAACTTATGCAGCAATCTCAGCTAGTTTTTTTGTAAAACCTGGGCTTATTGCAGTAATAGGTCAAGACTTTCCAAAAAAATATCATAATATTTTAAACAAATTTGTTGATTTGAAAGGAGTAGTACGTGCAAATGGAAAAACATTCAGATATGATGGAAGTTATGACCAGACACTGAGCATTAGAACTACAAATAAAACAGAGCTTAATGTTCTTGGGGGTTTTAGACCAATTGTTCCAGAAAAGTATAGAAAATCAGAATTTGTTTATCTTGCAAATAATGATCCAGTACAGAATACTAAGATCATAAAGGAATTTGACAGAGTAAAATTTTCAATGTGCGATACAATTGATTTTTGGATCTCTAGTAAAAGAAACGATGTCATAAAAATGATGGGCGTAGTAGATTCTGTTGTAATAAATGATGAGGAAGCAAAACTTCTGACTAAAACTCACAACCTCATAACATGTGCAAAAAAGATTATGGAGTGGGGAACAAAATATGTAATTATTAAAAAAGGTGAACATGGTTCACTTCTTTTTTATGAGGATGTGGTTTTTCCATCACCTGCATTTTCTATGGAAAATATAGTCGATCCTACTGGAGCAGGTGACTCGTTTGCAGGTGGCATGATTGGATATATGTCAAGTAAGAATAGTACAAAAATCTCAACTATTCGTGAAGCTGCAGTATATGGAAACATCATGGGATCATTTGCTGTAGAGAAATACGGGGTATATGGTTTGACAAATCTAAAGAAATCACAAGTTCAGAAAAGATTTAAAAAATATAGAAGTATGGTTAGATTCTAACAAAGGTTATAGATATCAAATCAAGACCAAACCTATGGAAGATAAACTAGAAACAATATTCAAGTTACAAAAAAATTTGGAAAAAATGATGAGCCTAGATAGATATCCAAAGGATGTAGAGGGAAAAATTTCTGCTCTTTGTACAGCTATAGTTCATGAGGCAATAGAACTACAACGAACTACAAACTGGAAATGGTGGAAAAAACCAACTACTTTTGATCAAGCTGCTGCTCGTGAAGAACTCATAGATATATGGCATTTTGTTATCCAAGCTTCTCTTGAATTGAATATGACTCCAGATGATATCTTAAATGAATACCAAAAGAAAAATAAAATAAATCAAGAGCGACAGAAGAACGGCTATTAGATTTTTACTCTTGTATTAATTGAAAGTTTAATTTTAGAAATACTAGTTTCACCAATTTCATCAATAAGTTTTATCTGAGTTTGAAATTCATGAATATCTGACTTTGTTATAG
The DNA here is from genome assembly GCA_035631875.1 of Nitrosopumilaceae archaeon. Taxonomy (NCBI): domain Archaea; kingdom Thermoproteati; phylum Nitrososphaerota; class Nitrososphaeria; order Nitrosopumilales; family Nitrosopumilaceae; species Nitrosopumilaceae archaeon. Next base: position 391,555 of record DASQHX010000009.1, read on the forward strand.
TCAGTACAGGATCAGGACTAGATGAACCGATAATTTTTCCCTGACTGTCTACTCCATTTTTGTAAAGATTAAGAAGTGAATGTCCTGGTCTATGCCCAGGTGTATCTTTTCCACAAAGTAGAATTGTTTCTAAATTTTTATTTGATATTACATATCTAACCAATGAATTAATCCCTTTGTTTTCAGAAAATAGTCTTCCTGCGAGGGCAACTTTTGACAACAGATTAGAATTGGCAATTTCTTTTAGCAGAGTAATACTTGAAAGGGTACAAATTGCAAGTGAAGATTTTGGATTTCCGAAAAATATTTCTTCGTTGATAGGAAGAATAATTTTGCATACTTCACCTGCTAGATTTTCTATTAAATTCATGCCTTAACAGCTTTATGCATAGATTTTGCTATGAATTCGAGTTCTTGTTTACTTACTAACGGATGAACTGGTAAGCTTAGAACACTAGAGGCTGCCCATTCTGTAACAGAAAGCTTTTGTTTAGAATTATAAAATGGAGTCTTGTGTACAGGAATTGAATAGTAAGCTGTTGCACCAATTCCCTCAGAATTCAGTTTTTTCATTATCTTGTTTCTATTTTTAGTGGCAATTGTAAAAAGATACCAATTAACCTTCTCACCTTTTCTTTCATGAGGGATTACAATGTCCAAGTCAGACAAAAGTTCAGTGAGAGTTATAGCATTCTTTTGTCTTTGTTTTAGAAAGCTACCTAGTTTTTTCATTTGTATTTTTGCTATTGCCGCATTAATTTCGGGAAGTCTCAAGTTCAAACCAAGAGTTCGGGTATCATAACCATGTAGCATACCATGGTTTCTTATTTTGCGCAATTTTTCAAAAAGGCTTTTATCATTAGTAACTATTGCACCACCTTCACCTGATGTCATTACCTTTGCTGCATACAAACTAAAGCATCCAAGTTTAGAAAATGTTCCTGAATGTTTTCCCTTGTAAGTTGTACCAAGTGACTGTGCAGCATCCTCAATTATTTCTAAATTGTATTTGTTTGCTACCTCAGACAACTCATTCATGTAAGACATATTTCCATACAAATGAACAGGAATTATTGCCTTAGATTTTTTTGTAATTTTTTTTCGTAAATCATTAGGATCCATAGTATAGTTTTCTTTTAATATATCAACGAAAACAGGTTTTGCTCCAACTGATACTACTGAATTTGCAGTCGCAACAAATGTGAATGATGGAAGAAGCACTTCATCTCCTTGTTTAATGTCAAGTGAATACAGTGCTGCTTGCAGTGCAGCAGTACCAGAGTTTACTGCTACTGCATATTTTGATTTAACAAATGAAGAAAGAAGCTTCTCAAATTCTTGTACTCTTTTACCGCCCGAGTTTGCTGCAGATGTAAGAGAATTTTCTACCAGTACAGCCCTTACTTCATTGATTTCTTCTTTGCCGATTATTGGTGTATTTACCAGGATTTTCAACTACAGAAATTATGATTATAAATACTATAATAAACCTCTGGAATTTATTCAAAACCAATTTTTATATTTCAGATGAAAACAATTGGAGTTGAATGAAAGTACACTTGCAAGAGAATGAAGCCGGATACAGGATATTTTTGTACATTTTCTACGCTTGTGCAGTAATAATGGCATCTATTACAGCATTTGGAATCTATGCTATGTTTGAAGAGTGGTCAACTAAAGGCACGTATGTAATGGGAGAGGTTCTTGTAAAAACTGAATTTCCTACAAGTCATTTTGCTAAACTGACAACTTGGTTATTCTTTTCTACTATAGTAGGATGGTATTGTGTAACAAGAGTGGGGTGGAAAAAAACTACCAGCATTCCATCATGGAGATTGTCTCTTCTTCAGTTGATGTTAGTAGGATTTTCTACAATCTGTCTTTATGAAGCAATTTATAATTTTGTAGTTCTTAATGCACAGATTACTGCAGGCATTGTGGCTGGAAAGGTACCAGACATAGATTCGTTAACTATTGCATATCCTGATCCAAATAGGCCATGGAATCTAATCTTTGCAACAAAGATGTTCCTTGCAGGTTTTATAATAAGCTCACATGCACTCTACCTTAGTACAAGACCAAGGAAACAACATCATGAACTTGATGCGTAACTTTATAGGGTTACAAAGGAAAATTTGACTCGCATTGGATGTTACAGAAAAAATAGCACTTGTGACAAAAGATCCTACTGAAGAAGTAGTAACCAAAGAGGAACTTGAAAATCTTTTCAAGACAAATTCACATCCAAAACACTATATCGGATTAGAAATTTCCGGATTCTTACATCTTGGAAGTCTCATACTAACTGGTTTTAAGATCAATGATTTCATCAAGGCAGGAGTAGAGTCTACCATCTTTTTAGCTGATTGGCACACTTTTATCAATAATAAGCTTGGAGGAGATTGGGAAAAAATTAAGAGTGTTTCTAAATACTATGCAGATGCTTTCAAGCTTTTTTGTCCTGGTGTGAAAATAATTCAAGGTTCTGAGCTTTATGAGTCAAGAAAGGAGTATTGGTTAGATCTTGTGAAGTTTGCAAAACACATGTCACTTGAACGTGCCATGAGATCACTTACAATTATGGGAAGAACAGAAAAAGAAAAAATAGACTTGGGTCAGCTGCTTTACCCGCCCATGCAAGCTGTTGATATACATGCCATGGATCTTGACATTGTTCATGCAGGCATGGATCAGAGAAAAATTCACATGCTTGTAAGAGAAATTTTTCCAAAAATGAAATGGAAAGTTCCCGTGGCTGTTCACCACCATATTCTTCCAGGTTTATCAGAACCACAAGATAATGATGTCAGGGATTCTAGTTTTACCGGTACTAAAATGAGCAAATCCAAATCAGGATCAGGGATTTTTATTCATGACTCTGATGATGAGATAAAATCAAAGTTCAAAAAAGCTTGGTGTCCAGAAGGAATTGTTGAAAATAACCCACTTTTAGAGATTTCAAGACATCTGCTTTTCCATGAGTTTGAGGAAATTACTGCTGAGAGACCCTCAAAGTTTGGTGGAAATATAACATTCACCAGCTATCAACAACTAGAAAAAGAATTTGCAGAAAAGAAATTACATCCTTCTGACCTTAAAGAAACCGTTGCTAGATATATCATAGAGATTATCAAACCTATTCGTCAGAAACTTGCCTTAAGTGAGGAGCTTGTTAATGCAATTAAACAAACTACCTAAGTTGTGGTCTACTTTCTCTGAAAATAATAAACTCACTTGGACTGATTTCATACTAGTTTCTGTTTTTTTGCGGATCTATTATGTTGTACTTTGACGTATATCCACGAGGGTTGATCATCAAGTCTTGGTATGTATATGTAGAAGAATTTCCAACTATTACAGTACTAATCATGCCAAGTTGATCTGCGTGATTTTCAAGGTTTTCTAGATCTGTTAGAACTATTGTTTGTGATTCCCTAAATGCTCCTTTTACTATTGCAACTGGTGTAGTTGGAGATCTATATTTTAACAAAATTTTTCGTGTGTCTTGTAGTTGATGAATTCTTTTTTTGCTAGATGGATTGTAAATAACTATCACATAATCTCCTTGTGCAGCTGCTTCTACTCTTTTTACTATTATTTCCCATGGAACCAACAAATCACTCATGCTTACAACAGCAAAATCTGTCATGAGCGGAGAACCTACAAGAGCAGCACAGGAATTGAGTGAAGATACTCCTGGTACTATTTCAACATACAAACCATTTTTTCTATCCCATCCTTCCTCTGCAAGTACTTCATAGATGAGACCAGCCATTCCATAAATTCCTGGATCTCCACTTGAAACAAGTGAGACTATTTTTCCTGATTTAGCAAGATCAATGCATTGATGAGCTCTTTCTACCTCTTGAGTCATAGCATATCGGTGAACTTCCTTTCCATCAATAAGATCTTCTACCAAGTTGACATATGTTTCATATCCAACGATGGTATTACTTTCTTCGATCACTTGTTTTGCACGAAAAGTCATGTGATCATGATGACCAGGACCAACTCCTACAATGTATAATTTTCCAGTCATGTTACAATAAACCGTTGTTTAAGGAAATTTATCCGTTTTCATAAAAAATAACTAATTTTACTGAAATGGATCTATGAATGGACAATCCAGAACATAATCAGTATCTAAAACTTTTGCAGGTTGTATTGTTATATCTCCTATTGATTTCTTTGTGTTAATATCTTCCATGTTTTCAAGAAGTTTTGCCTGGGTTGGATTATTCCAAGAAACCAGAGATATCTTGCATAGCGGTCCATACGTATCGTATCCTGAAGATGCACTACTAATTCCTGGTTGGAAACCAAAAGGTCCTGATCCTGTTAGTCCATTTGTAAATTGAAAAAAGTCTATGAATGCAGGACTTAGTGAGGAAAGTGAGGGTGTATTTACTATACCCATCATTTTAGCTAGTCCTTCTGTTGTGGCATCAGTTACAATATAGTAAATGGTTTTACCATCTGGTCCCCATGATCTGTGAGCTACAAAGGTAACAACCATGTTGTTGGTATTAATATCAAGAATTTGCCCTCCTTCAAACGGCTTTTGTTCTAGATTTTTATCTTCTCGAATTGACATTTGACCACCAGGCCACATGATCTGCGGCATGTTTATGATTACGCCAATATTGCTAAGTTTTACTTTGCCTGTCATATTTGCATCAAGAATTTTTTGTTCGGAATCTAAAATTTCTGTATTATTTGTATTCCAAATTACATGTATTACAGATCTAAGTGGGGTGTATTGATCTTGTGCAGGAGTACTTGAAAAGACATCATTTTGAAATCCATTAATTCCATTACCCATAATTCCATTATCGAAGAGATAGACTTTGCCTAACGATTCTTTTGGAAGGTTACTTAGGATTGGTGAATTTCCAACTTTCCATTTTTGTTTTTCAGAGATTACAGTAGCACTTTTTTTATCGTTAGTATCAGTTATGATATAGTAAACAGGACTAGTATTGAAGAATCCCATGTGCATTGGAATTTTTGCAGAAACACTTGCACTTGATAATTTTAATGAAGATTGTGTTATTGCAGAGTCTGCGTAATGTTGCATTGCTTCAGGTGTTTGTCCTCGTATCCATCCATCAACACTGACAGTCGCTGTAAATGCAGTAGAGTTTGTAGAATGCATACCAACTGCTGCTCCTGTGAAATCATAAGAACCTGCGTTTGTACCAGGATCCACTACAGTTTCAGCAAAAATGGTGTTGCCATCAACTGTCCATGTAGGCTGACCTTTTGCATCAGCTCTGTCTATTTGATGCAAAATTATGATTTGTACTGGTTCACTTGCAGCATATGTTAATGAACCACTATACAAAGTTCCATTATTAGGAGATAAAATAATTGCCATTTGTTCACTATCGTGCCCTTGACCTGGATCTTGTGATGAGGTAAATGTCTGTGTGAACTGTATTTTTTTTATAATTCCTGCATTAACATATTGATTTGAAAGTAATGGGATAGAAAGTATAACAGCAGAAATAGCAAAAATTGCAATCAAAAGAATGTATTTGTTCATAAAGTCCGAATCATTGTTTTACATAAATGCCTTTTCCAAGGCTCAATTCTCATTTTTGAACTCGTTTTATAAAATTAATTTATTTTTGCAAGTTCAAATTCATCATGTAGGGCCTGTACTGCCACATTACAATCAGCATCTTTTACTACAAATGCCAAATTAAGCTCAGAAGAGCCCTGTGCAATCATTACAACATTTACTCTTTTTTTTGCAATAGCAGCAAAGACTTTTGATGCAACACCAACAATTCCCCTCATACCAGATCCGATTAATGCAATTATTGCGACATCAACTGTTACATCTACTTTTTTTATTATTTTACCTAATAGATTCATTTCAAGTGCATTGACAGCTTTGTCTAGATCATTCTTTTTTACGATAATCGATATACTTGATTCTGATGGGCTTTGTGAGATCATCATAACGTTTACTCCAGCTTTGGCAAGTGTAGAAAATATTGTAGCGGCAGTTCCAGGTGCACCAACCATGCTTCCTCCTCTAACATCTATGAGTGCAGTGTGTCGTATTGCACTAACACATTTTACTGTTTTTTGCGCATCAGCTTTTGGAGTAGCAGTTACAAATGTTCCAGAATTTTTAACATTAAATGTACTTCTTATTCTAAGTGGTATTTTTTTTGTAACTAATGGTTCTAGTGCTCTTGGATGAATGTATTTTGCACCAAAGAGTGCCATTTCCATAGCCTCAATATAAGAAACCTCCTTTAGGACCTTGGCGTTTTTCACAATTTTTGGATCGGTTGTCATTAAACCATCTACATCACTCATAAGCCATACTTCATCAGCCTTGATACTAGAAGCTATAATTGTGGCAGTATAATCTGAACCTCCTCTTCCAAAAGTGGTTATGTTTCCATGCTGATCAGCTCCTGCAAATCCTCCAATGATAGGTAAAGTCTTTTTTTCCAAGAATGCATCAATTGTATGAGAAACATGTAATCTTGTTGTGTCCATAAGGGGTTTTGCCTCACCAAAATTCGAATCAGTTACTATTCCTGCATCTTTTCCAGTAAGGGCTATTGCTTTGGTACCTAAATCATTTAGAGCAGCTGCAACTAGATTGATAGATAATCTTTCTCCAAATGAGATAAGATAATCAGAAGAACGAGGAGTCACTTCGCCAAGTAAAAGCATTCCATGCAATAATTCTTGTAGCTCAGAAAGATCCGCTGTCATCTTATCGACTAATTCTTTTCTTATCTTGGGATTTTTGACGCATGTATTTGAAATTTGCAGGTGATTTTTAATTATTTTTTTTGCAAGATTATTTGCAGCGTCTTTGTTTCTATTTTGAATTAGGGTTGTTATTCTTATCAAATCATCTGTGACACCAGTAATTGCAGAAAAGACACAAACTATTTTGTGTTGTTTTGATAATGAGTTAATAAAATTAGCTACATGTCTAATGTTTCCAACAGAAGAAATTGATGTCCCACCAAACTTCAACACTAATTTCAATTCAGTATACCTGTCTTAATTGTCCTTAAATGCTTTAACTTTCTACCCTAGGTGCTAAATAGAAATGAATTCTACCTATGTTTGCTACTTTGAATTCTAATCTTAGTGGCATCTTAGTAGAATATTCGCAAACCACTGTTCCTGCAACAGTCCCCACAGCTTTTACAATACTGTTAAGATATTCCAAACTGTAGGTTGCTGTACTTTCTTCTTTTACCTCAATTTCCGGCATTTCTGTCATTCCCTTTTCTAGTGTAATTACTGCCTCTCCAGAATCACCTCTTCCAGAAAATTCAGCTTTGGATGCAGTTGCACTTATTGAAAGATATTCTGAAACAACTTGTATATCACCTAGAATTTTGTCAAACTCCGTTGAAGTAACCCCAATCCTTGCATTATATGAGATTTTTGGGAGAGGAGTGTCTGTCGCAGAGCTCTCAATCAGTCTCATTTTGTATTTTTTATTTTTTCCTATTGTGACAAGTAATAGGTTTTCTTCTGATATACTGACCTCAATGCTATCTTTTTTATCGGCTCTTTTTATTAGCTTAGAAAATTCATCAATTCTTACACCAAACTTTACATCATTATCACATTCATATTTTTCAAATGCGGAGTTGGGCCATGCAATATCTATTAATGCAACATGAGATGGATCCATGCCTCTAAATGCTATTCCTTCTCCTGTTGCTTCAAAGGTAGCTTCTTCTACCAAAGTAGAAATTGCAGAGATGACTGCTTTCCATTCATCTGATCCATTTGTTTTTGCAGAAAATACCAAACTTAATCAATTGTCTAACATCTTCAAGTTAAACGTTATGCGTAATTACGCCATGTATAGCTGCATTTAACGCAGCGATAAAACTGGGTTGTTGGTTCATCTGCACTTCTAGTTTGTAACATCCACCACACTGCTTCTGTGTTTCCACATTTTTCACAGTCAATTTTTATAACAGGTAACGTTGGCGTTTTTTCATTTTTATCGAAAACATTAATGGTAGAGCTACTCTCTCCTTTTACTTGTTTTCTTTCTTTTCCTCCTTTTTCAGCGTAACCACATTTTTGACAAATAAAAGAATCAGAGCTATCTTGTTTTAAGCGCACCTCACACTTGGGGCAAAATTTCATTTAAACACCTTTTAATTTAGAATGTACTACTTTTTTTAGTTCGTCTGTATATTCAATTGCAGTCTTTACTGCCTTTTCTATTTCTTTTAATGGATTTCCTTTTGATGTGTTTACACGCATCCAATATTCTCTAGTAAGTGGATGCTTCATTATTACACCTGCAAATTCTATACTAGATTCCTTGAGAAGTTCATGTTGCACTATGTATAATGTGCCAATATCAGATTTCGATATAGTTAATGAAACTTCCTTTGGAGAAGATTTTGTTATTTTTGCATCCATGTAAATAAAAAAAATACTTATTGAGGATATAAACCATTACGGTTAATTGTCTAATGAAAAGACCTTCATCACTGATGTGGAACTAGAGAAATCAAATGATAAATTCAGAACCGATGAAAATGTTACAATAAATGTAAAATTTGCTGTAATGGGTGCATTTCGAGAAGCTTTTAATGAAAAAAATTGGGAAAGAGCATACAATAAACATGACAATACGTTCAAGCTAAAATACGGAGTCAGACTCTATACAGGTGGACTACGAAAACGTGAGATAGGAAAACCAGTAGACACATACAGAAAGGCAGCGTTATTTTGGACACGTAACCCTAAACTCACCCAGATGGCAGAAAAAAAGATCTGGGTACAGATAGCAAAAAATTTTGAACCGTTTATTCCAAAAAGTCTGGTAGAGGCTCAAGAATTGCTTCTTAATTTTAATGAAAAAATTGAATTCAAAGCGTCTGATCTTAGTATTGGAAAACATAAGGTTGGTGCAGAGGTTTTTGTTTCTTGGTTAAAACATGACTATACTGATACATTTGATGAAAAAACACATTCTAAAGAGATAGAGATCGAGATTACCAAATAAGGATATAAATGGAATTATTAGAGTTAGGTTATGGCAAAATTTGATGGACTTAGAGGACAGGAACTGCTTGAAGTAGAAGAAAAAAATGGCGAAATAACTTTGATCTTCAAGGATAACAGATTTTTGTTTATCAAGCTTGAAAATGGAAAAATGGTAACTACTTCTATACCAGAATAGTTACTTGTGAACAAATTTGTGATAAAGACCTACTGCTATTTCTTGTGATTCAGATTGTATGGAGCCTGGTCTTTCTTTACGTACTTTTTCAATTGCATTTTTAGCAGATAAGTTATGATATTTTATCAAGTAGCAAGCTAATATGGTTCCCGTTCTACCAATTCCAGCTGCACAGTGAACCATAATAGGTTCATCATTTTTGATCCGTTTTTGGATAAAGTCAACAGTCTGATCTATTTTATCCATGTCTGGTGCAGAAAGATCTTCTGTGGGTACATGAAGATAGTTAATATCTTTAATCCATGACTCTGGAAGAGGATTTTCTGTCATTGTAATAATGGATTTCACGCCCCGTTTTCTAACCCATTCAAGCTCAGCTATAGATGTTGGCATTCCACTTCCTGCAAGTTTATTGTTAATTAACCAGCCAAAGTTAGTTGGTTTTTTTGTTATCTTACCATGTACACGACGCCATAAGTTACCGGGTTTGCTCAACAATTATGGTTGAATTTTTCCATATATTTAGACAGCGTGGTATAGTATTCACTAGTATAGTTTAAAGAAAAAGAAAGTTAATTGTCGGACTACTTATTCTGCTAGTTCAGTCCAACCTTTGACGAATACAGAGTTTCTGTATAATGGTACTGGTTGACCTACTGTAAAGTCCATTGGTCTCATCCAGAAGATTGCTTTTGTTGGGCAAACTCCTATACATGCACCGTCTGAGATGCATCTTTCTGGATAAAAGACAAATGCTTTACCCCTCTTCCAGCCTTCTACTGGTTTTACTCTTAGTACGTCTGGGCCTAGTGATGTACAGATCTCTACGCAGAGTGCACATCCTATACACATTTGTTCGCCTATATCGGGTATTATTCCAACTGGCATATTCAGTATTAATTCGCTAACGGATCTTAATATAACTTGCTCAAAATAACTGAGTTATAACGGCGTTTGAGAATTTTATAACAGTGTTAAAATTTTATTTGAGATCATTAGCTTATTCTAAATTTTTAGAATGAGTTAAGTGTATTGCATGTAATCGACGTTTTTTTATAATTTAATTTTATTTTAAAATCATGGCAAACAAAGTTCATTGTGCACATATTCTAGTTGAAAAGCTAAGTATTGCTCAAGAATTAAAAACAAAAATTACAAAGGGTGAAAGCTTTGCAAATCTTGCTAAAGAATATTCAATTGATGGCTCGAAAAAACGAGGTGGCGATCTTGGGTATTTCGGTAGAGGTATGATGGTGTCAGAATTTGAAAAAGCTGCATTTTCTCTAGAGAAAGGTCAGGTTTCAGACATAGTAAAAACTCAGTTCGGATATCACATAATAAAAAGATTGGATTAAAGTGGAATTGAATCTGCAGGGATAATTGATTTTTCTTTTTTATCTAAAAAATTTAAAATTATTCCTTGATCATTTTTTTCAAGTAAAATTTGTTCTCCATTTTTTGCTTCTATTAGCCGTTTTCCCGTAGAAGAAAGTACCCAACCTTCTTCTTTTTTGAATCGAACCATACTTGTTATGACAACATAAGAGCCAGTACTATATGCAATACTAGCTAGCAACATTACATATGATGTGACAAGCTTGCCAATGTCCTTTTTTTTGTTTAACATGTTAAAAAGCCCATTAAGGGAATCTATTATCACTACAGATTTTTTTGTACTCAAATCTACCAAAATTTTTGCTAGTGTATTATTTAGTATTTCAAAAGTGGGTTGAAACAAAGTAAGGTTTTGCGGAGTCTTAATCATTCCAGATACAATATATCCACTATACAATAAATCAAGATCCAAATACAATACATCCAGTTTAAGATCATTTACAAGTTTTGCAATAAAACCAGCTTTAAGAAATGAATCAGAATACAAAACTGAATTAATTTTGTTTGGCCTAAGTATGTTTTGTAAATTCAAAATAATTTCAGCCTTTGAAGTATTATCATGATTTTTAAACAACGTTGTAGTTAGATAGATCGTAATATAATAATGAATTTAGATTATGATGTTTCTCAAGATTTTCCGTTTAAAGATACAATCTATCTAAACAACGCATCAACTTCATTGATGCCAATTTCTAGTATAAAGGCGATGACTGATTTTCTTGTAAGTTATAATGAGATGGGGCCAGATTCAAAAAAAGCAGATAGTTACGTAACGGAAAGATTATTTCTTGCAAGAAAGGCTGTCTCACATTTAATAAAATGCAAACCAGATGAGGTAATCTTCACTCAAAGCACTACAGATGGTGTTAATATGGTTGCCAGTGGTTTGAAATTAAAACAAACATCAAACATCATAATTCGTGATTCAAATCATGAGCATCCTGCAAATTATTATCCATGGATACGTTTAGCTCAAAAGTTGACGGTAAATAATTTGAAAGTCAACAATATTGGTTATTTTGACCTTGAAGAATTAAAAAATATGATTGACAATAATACTGGTCTTGTTGTACTAAGTCACGCTCTCTTTAACACAGGTGCAGTTTTACCTGTAGAACAAATTGGAAATATCTTAGCTGAAAAAAATATTCCATATTTCATAGATGCTGCACAAACAGTTGGTTGTCTTGAAGATGTTGATGTAAATAAAATCAAGTGTAATTTTATGTCTTTTAATGGTTCAAAGTGGCTCTGTGGTCCGATGGGAACTGGAATATTTTTTTGTAAAAAAGAATCAGGTGAAATGCTAGAACCGCTTCAGGTAGGTGGAGAGTCAGCCTTATTTCATGAAGGTAAGATTGCTTACAAGGAGATGCCAGCTAAATTCCAAGCTGGATTTCGCAATTGGGCAGGCATAGCTGGTCTTGAGGCATCTATTGTCTATTTGTTACGATTAGGTCTTGAAAATATTAGAAAAAAGAATATCAAACTTGCCAATATGATGCGTGAGGAGTTATCAAGAATTCCAGGAGTTGTCTTGTACGGACCTGATGAACCAGAAAAAAGAACGAGTATTGTTTCTTTTTCACTTCTAAATCAAGACCCAAAAATTGTTGTAGAAAGACTCGAGAAGCAAAACATGATTCTGGCAGTGCGAGAAATCTTTGCTCAAAAAGTGATTAGAGCTTCTATGCACTTTTTTAATACAGAATCTCAAATTCTCAAAGTAATAGATGTAATTAAAAAAAATTAGTTTATTGTTCTTGTTCTTCTATAACCATCATTGTTAAGGTTGAATACACTTTGTCTATTTTTCTGATTTTGTTTGTTATGATGTTTCGTAAAAGATCCATGTTATCTGCTGTTATTTTTACAATTATGTCATACACACCATATACTCCTTGGACTTCGTATCGAATGGATTTTCCCTCCTTATCCAGTATTTCTTTAATTTTCTGAATTATTTCTACGTCAGAACCTAAATCAGAATTTAACAAGATATAGGTTGTAGGCATAAGGTAATTCTCGTTTCACAATATTTAACCTTTGACTAGGATTTATCTTAAGTGCAATTACCCGCTAGAAAACAAACTGAAATCTATTTCGTTTATAATTTTCTGCTAATTTTCCAGTTATAGGAATTTTATTTCCACAAAATTTACAGTTATTATTTTCGTCCATATTCCAACCTTGAATATCAAAACCATATCTTTTGACAACTATGTTATTACATTGAGAACAGTACGTATGCTCAAGCGGATGGCCAGGTACGTTTCCAAGATATACGTATGCGAGTCCTTCTTTTTTCGCAATTTCATAGTGTTTTTCAAGTGTCTTAATTGGTGTTGATTCAAATTCCATCATTTTATAATCTGGGTGGAACCGCAAGAAATGAATTGGCATTTCGGGCCCAAATTCATCATAAATGAACTTACAGAGCTTGGTTGCATATTCTAAATTATCTCCAACTTCTGGAATTATTAAATCAGTTATTTCTACATGAATTTTGGTTTTATCTCTAATTTCTTTTAGAGTATCAAAAATTGGTTTTGGATCAGGAACCCCGATGTATTTTCTGGTGAAATTAGGTTCGGCATTACCCTTAAAGTCAACAGTAATACAATCAAGAAATTCATCCATCATCTTTACTGTTTGTGGTGTATCGTAACCATTTGAGACAAAAATATTGAAAAGACCTTTTTTTCTTGCAATAACACCACAGTCGCGTGCAAATTCGATGAAGATGGATGGCTGGTTATAGGTATAGGCTATTCCATCAGCACCATATCTTATGGCTTGATCTACTACTTGTTCGGGAGTCATTTCAATTCCTTCTACTTTTCTTCGTTGACTGATGTCATAGTTTTGACAATATTTACACAACCAATTACAACCAGTAGTAGCTATGGAATAGATGCTAGTACCAGGTCTGTAATGAATAACTGGCTTTTTTTCTATAGGATCTACATGACCAGAAATCACTCTACCGTAAACAAATAACTCGAGTTTACCGCCTTTATTTCCTCGAACACCACAAAGACCAATCTGTCCATTGCCAATTTCACAATATCTAGCACATGCTGTGCAACGAACCTTATCATTTGGCATCTTTTCATAGAGTATTGCTTCTTTGGACGTTACCATTTACTACTTAAAATTATCATATAAGCTATCACGTCACTGCATGCATAGAAGTTTTTTCTGGTCTCAGCTTTTTAATTGCATTTAATAGATCTTCTTGCGTAATCTTTATGGATTTAACTGATTTTTCTTTGTTGTCTACGTATCGCTTTATTGCAGTTATTGCTGCTCTACTACAAGCACCCTCAATTTCCGCTCCGCTAAATCCTTCTGTCATTTCCACAAGTTTTGTTAAATTCACATCTTCTGCTAGGGGCTTTTTCATGGTATGAATCTTGAAGATGTTTTCACGTCCTTTTGAATCTGGTAATGGCACTTCAATTATTCTATCAAATCTTCCAGGTCTCAATAATGCAGGATCAACAATGTCTACTCTGTTGGTAGCACCAATCACTAGCACATTATTCAATTCTTCAAGACCGTCAATTTCTGTTAGAATTTGTGAAACTACTCTTTCGGTAACATGTGAATCTGAACTTCCAGAACCTCTGGCTGGTGCTATTGCATCTATTTCATCTAAGAATATTATACATGGAGCAGCTTGTCTTGCTTTTCTGAAAATCTCTCGCACACCTTTTTCAGATTCTCCTACCCATTTTGATAAGAGCTCTGGGCCTTTAATGCTGATAAAGTTAGATTCCGTAGTATGTGCAAGAGCTTTTGCAATCAATGTTTTTCCTGTGCCTGGTGGACCATGTAATAAAATTCCTTTTGGTGAAGTAACTCCAGTATACTCAAATGCTTCTTTGTGTTTTAGTGGCCATTCAACAGCTTCGTGTAATTCTTCCTTAAGTGATTCTAATCCTCCAACATCATCCCATGTGACATTTGGAACTTGAACTAGTACTTCTCTTAATGCAGATGGTCTTACTTCTTTTAATGCATCTTTAAAGTCATCATCAGTAATCATGATTTTTTGTAAAATTTTTGCAGGAATTTTTTCTTCTTCAAGATCTAATTCAGGTAAGATTCTTCGTAATGATCTCATTGCTGCCTCTTTTGCAAGCATTTCTAAATCAGCGCCAACAAATCCATGTGTTACTCTTGCAATTTGATCTAAGTTGACTTTGTCATTAAGAGGCATGCCACGTGTATGAATATCCAGGATTTCTTTTCTACCTGCTTCGTCTGGTATTCCAATCTCAATTTCACGATCGAATCTTCCTGGTCTTCTTATTGCAGGATCAAGTGAGTCTGGTCTATTTGTTGCTGCAATGACAATTACTTTGCCTCTTGATTTCATTCCATCCATTAAAGTCAATAACTGTGAAACTACTCTTTTTTCTACTTCGCCAGTAACTTCTTCCCTTTTTGGAGCTATTGAATCAATTTCGTCAATGAATATTATACTTGGTGCACCCTCTTCAGCTTGCTTGAAGATATCACGTAATCGTTCTTCGCTTTCTCCATAGTATTTTCCAATAATTTCTGGCCCACTAAGTGAAATGAAATGAGAGTTTGTTTCTCCTGCCACTGCTTTTGCTAAAAGTGTCTTTCCTGTGCCTGGTGGACCATACAACAATACTCCTTTTGGTGCTTCCACACCTAATTTTTCAAATAATTCAGGATGTCTCATTGGAAGCTCTACCATCTCGCGTATCTTTTGAACTTCTTTCTTTAGTCCTCCTAATTCATCATACGTAATTCGTGGAATACTGTGGTCAATTGCCTTAGTCATACTGCCTAGCTTGAATTTAGTTTGTTCAGTTATTATGACAGGTTTTGCAGATGGAGTAGTACCTGTTACAATCAATTGAGTTCTAGCGCCAAGATGTGTCATTACAATAAGTGTGTCTCCATTTGTTAAGACGTGACCATCATAGTTTACTTGCATATATTCTTGTAATCCTTCCTCACTTAGTTTTTCAATTGGTGACAAAACCACTTGTTCTGCTTCTTTTGCGTCTACTTTTTTGACAGTTACTCTGTCATTTATGCCAGCATCAATATTATGTCGCGTTAATCCATCAATCTTTATGATTCCAGTACCATAGTCTTCTGGAGAACCAGGCCATAACTTTACATGACTTTTTCTATTACCGATAATTTCTAAAACTTGGCCAACTTCCCAGTTGTTATCCTCAATTATTTTTGGATCTACTAGGGCAATGCCCTTGCCTACATGGCGTTGTGAGATTTCTTCTATTTTTAAAATTATTTCGCTCATAAATTAATCACCATAAAAAATAGGGGTTGGATTTATTCAACCTCCACAGTTTTTCCTTTTGGTTTTTCGTCTTCTTTCAGTTTGAACCTTACTTCAAGAATTCCGTTAGCATATGTTGCCTTTACAGAATCCTCGTCTACCTTTTGTTTTATAGGTACTTTGGCACTATATTTTTTCTCGCCATGTTCTGCATCAAGATTTACTGTGCGTCCTTCAACTACGATCTTGATGTCTTTCTTTTCTACACCTGGCATTTCAGCTACAAGTTTCAGAACTTTTTCTTTGTCATCAACTAGAACGTCAACAAAAGGTTCTCTTACATCAGATGTTGGTAGAAGTGCTGATTTTACGTTTCCATATTCTTTTACAACTGGTTTACCGTCTGGCCCAATTGTCATGGTGTAACCATAATAGTATGGACCATAGGTCTGGAGGTTGTCTGAATCCTTGAACTCTTCGAATATATCGTCCATATTCATGAATGGTCGAGACATTCTTTTGAAGAGGTTGTCGAACTCGTCATTTAGGAACATGTTATAATCACTTACATAATGTAATACATATTACATTATATATAGTTTTTGTAAGTATATACCGTATTCTTACATAAGACTATTATATATGACAATTAATATTATTTATGCTTGAAGACTGCAAATGTTTCTGTCCCAGATGCTGTACGGGAAATTATCACTAGGAACCGCTCAATTTATGATTGCATAAAGATGGATTTGATAAATTATACTGCCCTAGCTGTGAAGATCCAAAAAGATGTTGAAGCTCAGGTTGGTCCTGTAAACCTGAACACCGTTGTTGTTGCAATCAAAAGATATGCAGATTCATTTGATAAAAAAGACGAAGTTCAACAAGAACCTGTTTTAAAAAATGCCAGACTTTCATTAACAGATGGAATTTTAGATATCAAATTTGCAACTGATGAATTTGGGGCAAATGATACTGCTACGCTTATGGATAAATTTACACAGATAGATCCTGATTACGAGTTTTTTAGATTCACAGATTCATTTAGAGTTTTAACTGAAGACATATTGGATGTAAGAAAACTTTTAGAATCATTTCCATTTCAGAAAAACAATTTTCAAACAGGATTAGCAAAAATCAGCATACGTGTTCCAGAATCTCAAAGTGGTTCTGATATAGTTTCTTATGTATCTGAGATACTGCATAGTAATGGAATAGAACTTGTAAATGCCTTTTTTGGCCAGGATGACATCATCATTGTATTAAAGGAGAAAGACGCTGCAAGAGCCTATGAAATTTTGCGTTCTGAGATTTCAAGATAGTATGTATCTTGGCAATATCTAATTAAATTTTAAATATAAAAGATAGAAAATATTTAGACACCAAGAGATTCTGGCTTTGAGATTTCTAAAAAGACCTTATCTCCTACAGAAAGTCCAAGTTCTTTGTATTCACGCATATCCAGTTTCATTGAAGTAATTCCACCTGCTTGGCCAAATACCCCTCCAGACATCATTTTGTTAAGGCCTTTTACCATATCATCCATATTCGTAAAACCCATAACATTTGAACCAAAAGGAGACATTGGCTGGTTCTGCTCTCTAAAATCCTTAGGTGATGAGAGAGAAATTACCACATATGGCGCACCATCAGGCGCGGCATCAATACGAACTACTACGTACTCTTTCTTCATATAGTCTTACCAGTTTTTATGATATTTTATTGTTCCCTTAGTATTTTTATTTTAATATTTGAAGGAATGATAATCAGACCCATAGGATATAACCGGCAAATTGGGTTTAAGTGTAAATGTCTGAAGGAAAGAAGAGAATTCTGATTCTAGGTGGGGGATTTGCTGGCGTAGAATGTATGCGAAAACTAGAGTCATATTTTATGAATGATACAGATATTGAAATCGTTCTGGTAAGCGAAGACAATTTTCTTCTTTTTACTCCCATGCTTCCCCAAGTAGCATCAGGGATGATTGAGACACGACATGTTGTGATACCAATTAGGACTCTTTGTAAAAAAACTATATTTTATGAAGCACAAATCAAAAACATTGATCCCTATGGAAAGATTGTAACTCTTACTGGAACTAATGAACGACGCGGTATTTCTTTACATTATGATTTTCTTGTTCTTGCATTAGGAAGTCAAACAAACTTTTTTGGAATTGATAAAATGGAAGAGAGGGCATATTCCATGAAGACGTTAAACGATGCAGTAGTTTTACGAAATAGAATAATAGACATGTTAGAGCAAGCAGAGAATGAAAGCGACCCAATTCTTAAGAAAAGTTTACTTACACTTGTAATAGTTGGAGGTGGATTTGCTGGAATTGAAACAGCTGGTGAATTAAATGATTTTGTACGTGATGCAAGAAAATATTATCCAGATATAAAAAAAGAAGACATTCGAGTAATTGTTTTAGAAGCAGCCTCATTTATTTTACCAGGATTTAATGAGAAACTAGCTAAATTTACACTAGAAAAACTAACAGAGCATGGGGTAGAGGTCAAACTTGGTAAGAAACTCTCAAGTTTTTCTGGTTCTGAGGTAATAATAGAAGATGTAGTTGATCCAAATAAAACTGCAGCAAGCCAACCTGTTATAGAAGCAATTCAGACAAGAACTTTGGTTTGGACTGCAGGTATTACCCCAGTTGATATAATAAAAAAATCTGTCTTTAAGACAAATAGGGGAGGAATTGTTGTAAATGAATTTTTGGAAGCTCCAGATTTTCCTGGAGTTTTTGCCATTGGAGATTGTTGTTATTTACTAAATCCACAAACCAATAGACCATACCCCCCAACTGCGCAAAGCGCAGAAGCTGGAGCAAAAATTGTAGCATATAATTTACAAGCCATAATAAAAAATAAACAAAAAAGAAAATTTGAATTTTCTTCAAGAGGTCAGATGGCAATAATAGGAAAGAGATCAGCTATTGCTACCATATTTGGATTACATTTACATGGTTTTGTAGCATGGTGGATTTGGAGGACTGTCTACCTTTCTAAAATTCCAAGACTTGACAAACGCGTAAGGATTTTTCTTGATTGGACTACAGATCTATTCTTTGACAGAGACATATCCAGATTGAAAATCTTCAGACGTGAATTACCTGTAGAATACAAGGAGCTTGATGAAGTTGATGATGTTTGGTAAAAATAGTAAACCCCCCTTTTACGCATGAAAACTGACGCTGTCTAGGTAATATCGAACGTTATGATTTGTCGGAGAATCTTTAAGATCAATATGGAAGTAATGATGTCATGAAACATCTTTACATTATTCTTGTTATTGGCATTTTCATTGTACCACAATTGGCTTATGCTCAGATGACACAAGAACAAGCTAACAAAATTTTGACTTGGTTTTACATATTCGAAATAGTGTTTTTCACTCTTTGTGGACTAGGGACATTTTATGCTATGCGAATAGTTCTTCGACGACTCTCACAACAACGAAATCTTGACCGTAAAAATCGTACTATTAACGTTGTAGTGACGATTGCAGTAATAGTACTAATTTTTCGCTTTGTTGATGTACCGAATTTTATTATGTCCATCATAGAAAAATCACCCACGTCTTTCCTACATTGACTCTCAAAGATCACCAAAACCACTATGATATTAAATACTTGAGAGGATACGGCTCTCAAATTTCAGTAAAAAACCAAAGAATCGTTCTCAAAAATGGTGTTATGATTCTTTTTTAAGAGATTTTTTTCTTTTAACTAAAATTCCTACTGCTACGCCTACGCATATTGCGATACCTATGCTAATCTCATACTTGAGATTACTTTGTGGTTGATTTGATTCGTTTGAAACTATTTGAAATGAGTTTAAGACGTCATCAAAGTTTTGTAAATCATCATCAAAATGCTTTTCCTGATTTGCATAAGTAATTGTATAGAATTTGTCATTTGTTGATATGATAGCTTCTTTAAATTTAATTATGAATCCTTGATTTTGAGATAAAAATTCACCTTTTGATTCTGAAATGTAGCCATCATACCCATTGATTTTTTTGGTTTCATCAGATAGGAAAATCAATCTACCAGCATCAACTGCAGGTTGAAGTCGTGCTTTCTGATCTTTAACGTATTCTTCAAGTAAAGTTCCGTTTGAATTCTCAACAGAAACGGAGATGGCTGGTGCAAATCCATCTACTTTTGTACCAACTATAGCAACATCAGGTGCATTTGGTTGTGTCTTTTTTAATTCTTGTACTGTCCAATTATCTGGTGGATGAAAAGAGAATCCTAATAGTTGATTAGTATAATTTCCTGTTTCTTCTGTAGAATTGGAACTTGCAAGTATTTGAGGTATCAAGCTTACAAAAAGAAGAAAACAAATGCTTGGTGCAAGTAAGTTAAAACGCAATAACTGAATTCGTCAGTCCCTATAATAAAAGCCAATTGTAAAATTAAAATTTTGTAGATTATATTACGACATTGAAAAACAAACACATGGGAGAAGTTTATGCTGTAGGAGTGGGTCCTGGATCTCCTAGATACATAACTGATGTTGTAAAAGAAATAATACTATATTCTGATATCGTGGTTGGATACAAATACACACTTAAAACAATTGAGCGACTTTTGGTCAATAAAGAAGTATGTGAGATAACCATGCAAGACCAAGAAGAAACCTATCAGAAAATTGCAAAAACATTAGGTGATAAGACATTAGTTGTTCCATTCACTGGTGATGTGAATTTCTCTGAATCCGAAGTTGTAGACAGACTAATTGAGATTTTTGGAAATGTGCAAATAATTCCCGGCATTAGTTCTGTTCAGGTTGCAGCATCAAAAGCAAGAGTGCCTCTTGATAAAAGCAAAGTAATCACTATGCATATAACTACAAGTATTGAAGAAAAAAAGATCGAACTACAAAAGGCATTATTAGATGGATATAGTGTGGTGCTTGTACCAAGACCGTGGCCTAAAGATCCTTCAAAACACTTTATGCAGTCTGAGGTTGCTTTCTATTTAAAAGATCATGGATTTGATACCTCAAAAATGAAAGTTCATGTTTTTGAATTTTTAACTACAGATAAAGAAACCTCGTTTGTAGGTATGGTTAAGGATTTAGAGGGAAGGCAGTTTTCAGATCTTTCAGTCATGGTTTTTGATCAAACAAAACTTGAATCATATATTAATTTTAAATAAAATAATTTTACTTTTGATTTAGTGAAGCCCTGGATTATGAGATGGGGCTGTTATGGTTTGTGAAGAAGAGGCAGGGATTGAAACTATAACACCGTTCATCCATGTATATGATGGATCATAAAATCTGATGATCCCCACGTCGTTTATTGTAACTTGAAATGATTGTCCTGGTGCAAGAGGGCCACTATCAAATTTTCCATCTGGTGTGAAAGGATTATCATTTTTTTGTGTGCTATGTCCACTAAGAACTCTGTGAGATACTGTATCATTGTTTGTCCAAATAATAGTAGTACCAGGAATGATTTGTAGATCAGTTGGTAAGTAATACTGATTGGTATAAAGTTGGTTTTGTTGTGATGCAGAACCTTGGGGTTGATACGAACCTGGTTGTATGCTTATTTGAATGGGTTTACTCTGTGTTGATATTTGTGAAATTGATGAGATTACACCATTAATCCATGTGTATGAAGGATCGTAGAATGTTATGGTACCTACACGATTCATTGTGTATTGAAATGATTGTCCTGGTAAAATGGTGCCACTGTTAATTTGATTATCTGGTTGAAATGAAGGTGCAATTGCTGTCGGATTGGCAGAGCCTCTTTGCCCTTGTGTTGTTGTAGATAAAATTCCACTAAGAAGTGTGTGTGGTACAGAGTCGTTGTTTGTCCAGACAATGGTTGTACCTGGAGTAATTTGGATAGATGGTGGAGAAAGAACTTGTCCTGTTTTCATAGTTGATGCTCCTTGTAATATTGAAATTTGAGTTGTCTTCACTTGTGTGGTAGTTACTGATTTTGAGGTTATGGCACCTGACATCCACAAATATGAAGGATCGTAGAATGTTATAGTTCCAACATTATTTACTGTATATTGAAATGTCTGTCCTGGTGCAATAACAGGACTGATGATTTGTCCATCTGGAGAAAATGAACCTTTTGCATTTGTTGTTGATGTTGATATAATTCCGCTTTCAATTTGGTGTGGTACAGAGTCGTTGTTTGTCCAGACAATGGTTGTACCTGGTGTGATCAATATGGAAGATGGTGAAAAATAATTTTGATTAAATTGATTAGATGCGCCTGGTACAATACTTACTTGGAATGTATTTCCTTGATTTTGTGTTGGTGTAGTTTGTGTCGGAGTGATTTGTGTTGGTGGGATAACATTAGAAATCGTTGAGGTTATTTTTGCACTGAAAGCAACTTGGAATGGCTCAGTTGTGCCAGTTATCTTTCCTGTAAAGTAA
The DNA here is from genome assembly GCA_035631875.1 of Nitrosopumilaceae archaeon. Classification (NCBI taxonomy): domain Archaea; kingdom Thermoproteati; phylum Nitrososphaerota; class Nitrososphaeria; order Nitrosopumilales; family Nitrosopumilaceae; species Nitrosopumilaceae archaeon. Next base: position 413,864 of record DASQHX010000009.1, read on the forward strand.
TAAACTGATCCTTCTTGACTTGTTTGAACCAGTCTCCCAAATATGTTAACATGAATTGTGTCACCGTTTGAATTTTGGGCATCACCTGTAACTACTATAAATTGTCCATTACGCAATAGTGTTGTAGCCCAAGTTCCAGAGTTAAGATAGTTATTGCCAGAAATAGAAACTAAACCACTTTCTAGTGTTACCGGAGTGTTACCATTGTTCAAAGTCCCTGTTGAAAACTGTAAATCAATCTCGGAACTTTGAATGGTTTGAGTTCCTACTACAAAACCTGTGGCTTGTACTAGATATTTGTTATCTGACATTAATTGAGAATAAGCGTGAGGTAATGAGATTGTTAGTAATATTCCTGTAATTGAGATTAGTAAAATTAATCCAAGTTTCATAATTGAATTAAAGTTTAAAGTTGTATTTAATTAATAGGTAAAATTTATCAACATAATTAGGCAATTCCTGGCTGCTTGTCTTTCCTAGCCAGATCATCCATATAGTTCATTTGTTGCTCCATGAACTTTTTCCTTTTTTCTTCTTCTTCCAAGTCTTTCATATCTAGAGGTTTTATTTTCAATAATTCTAAAAGTTTGACAAGGATTGTTTGTGTTGCTTTTGGTTGTATAATGTTCGGATTATCAATTTCCATAAGAATGCAAATACTGTCAAGATTTTTTTCTTTTGCAATACCAAGCACTAATCCATTAAAGCCCGTTATCTGTCCTTTGCCATTTAGAAGTTCGATTTTTTGTTTTTTTAATAGATTAGTAAGATTAGTTGATGATGCTACACCAAATAACTTTGGTTCAGTAGGATTGGGAGATCTCAATGCTGCTCCAATGGAGTATAATATATCGACTTTGAGTTTCTTAGCCATCTCAACTACCTTATAACACAATTCATACAGTCTTCTTGGATCTGAGGGATTAAATTCGCCAGAAAAAATTACAAGATTTTCTTTTTCACAATAATGAAACTTGTAGCTTGATTGATTATATTGAATCAAGCCTTTTTCATAAGACACAGCAGGAGGCCAAAATGCATAAATTTCAGCAAATAATTTTGCTTTTAGTTTTTTTACAAGAAAATCCATTCCCTATGCCTGCAACGTTACCCATATCTGGAAGGGCGGCAATCATGTTTGGGTTTTTTAGTTTTGGAAGAGTATGGATTTTTAGACCAAGCATTATTGCTTTGTATTTTATGTTAAAATAAAAATGAATCTAAGATTTTAAATGAGTAATAGATCCGTATTGACTTATCATTGCAGATTCAATGAATCCTCCCGCAAGTAGTAAAGCGATTACAATTCCTATTTCAATTATGGTTGGTCGGATTTCCTGTTTTATTGGATTTTTTTTAATTATGGTCCAGATGAGGATGAAGCTTCGTGACATTCCTATGGAATAAGCTGCAAGTTCCATTACTCCAAAGGGAGATATTATTAGAATAGTTATTGGTGGAATTTTGGCAAGTAATGGAGATGTAGATGCAATGGCATTAAAAGCAAGCCCTGTTGATGCGGATGCAAACAACCCCCAGGCAATTCCAAACCCTGGGATAAACATTGGTAATCCAATTGAGGCATTATGTGTAAATATTCCAATTGCATTAATTCCTTCTACTGCCTGTTCAAATTCTTTAAGAAATGCTTTAGAATCTTCTTGTGGCATTTTGATTTCAGCTCCTATAGAAAATGATGTGGCAAAAATTCCAACAAAAATAAACCCAATTAAAATTCTTTTTTTCCTAAACATATTTTGAGTTAAAATAAACTCTATTTGAGGGTTGACAGTTTGAAACAGATTTAATTAAAAGTTCTATTATGAGTCCTTGATGAAAGAAGATGTCTCATCTGCATTGACCTATGCGTTAAGTAGGGGTTTTCAGATTCATCCTGATGCTTTTAAAATACTTGAAAAAATTGATGTAAAAGAGCTTGAGAGAATAATCAAACAAGTAGTAAGAGAAAAGACAAAGCAAAACTTGTTTTTGATAAATCAAAATGATTTGAAAATGTTTGTTGATTCTGGGATTGATGAAAACATAGAAAATAATCATGTAATTTTATCAGATCCTACAAAAAAAATCACATCAGCAGAAGGAATTGATGGTTTTAGTGCGCTTTTTGCAAGCCGGTACTCAAAATTATTAAAAATAATATTGCAGAGGTCTCAATCTAAAAAACTAAGCCCTATTGACACCATTAAAAGCGGTAAAATCAAAGAGGAGGTCTTTGTAGCTGGTCTTTTGATGGATAGAAAAATAGACAGAGATGTAACAAAACTTGTTGTAGATGACCCGACTGGTTCTCTTGAGGTATTGGTGTTTAACAAGGACCTACAAGAGACGGCCAATTCCCTCCTAATGGACCAGTTTGTAATGTTTACAATTGTTCCAGGGAAAAATGGTGGTTTTATTGTAAAAGAATTGGTTGTACCAGATGTTCCAGACCATGTTACAAATCGTTCAAAGACTGAGACCTATGCTGTTTTGATCTCTGATTTGCATGTAGGAAGTAAGTATTTCATGGAAAAAGAGTTTACAGAGTTTGTAGAGTGGCTCTCAAGTCCAGACCCAATAGCAAGGAAAGTTCGCTTTGTTTTGGTTGGTGGTGATGTGGTAGACGGGATTGGAATTTTCCCAAACCAGGATAAGGAATTACTTTTAGTTGATACTAATCAACAGATGTTAAAAGCAGCTCAATTATTGGATAAAATTCCAAAACACATCAAAGTTTTCATAATTCCAGGAAACCATGATCCAGGTCGTAGAGCTCTACCCCAACCTGCAATTCCAGAAAAACACAATCTAACTTTATGGAATAGGGAAAATTTTTTCATGTTAGGTAATCCCTCCATGTTAGAGCTAAACGGTGTCAAAATCTTAATGTTTCATGGACAAAGCTTGGATGATGTTGTTGGAACCACACCTGGGCTAAGTTATTCACAGCCTGCAAAGGCAATGCGTGTTTTACTAAAAGCAAGACATCTTAGTCCTATCTATGGAAAACGAACTCCAATTGCGCCTGAGACAGAAGACATGATGGTGATAAATGATGTTCCAGACATTTTTCATTCAGGACATATTCATGTTGTTGATCTTGACATGTACAAGGGTACACTTATTGTAAACTCTGGAGCTTGGCAAACACAAACAGCATATCAAGCAAGTGTTGGGGTCACACCAACTCCGGGAATTGCCGTTATTGTAAATTTGGCCACAATGAAGGTTTTTACCAAAGACTTTACTGAAAAAGAATAATTCTAGATTAAATCTTCAAGTGTTAGGTCTTCTTTGAATGCTTTTTTTATTGTGTCAGGTTGTAATGTAAGACTGAATTTTTTTGTCCTTCCATGCATTCCTTGGTGAATAATTTTTCCTGAAATTAGACCCGTCATCTCTATTTCACTAAGTATTTGGGTGATGCGCCTTTGTGTAAGCTCCTTTTGTCTGATAATCTTGCAGAGGTTTTTGTAGGAATGATAAATTTCTCCAGTTGTTGTCCCGTTTGCTTTCATTACGGCTAAAATTAACAGTTTTTCATGGAGTGGATAAGAATTAAGTGCAGTGGTTTCCTTGTCTTCTTCCATTTTTAGTGAGGCTTTTCTGATGTGTTCTTCTTTGATATGGTCTGCTTGTTCTCGTTCTGCTATTTCTCCAGCTACACGTAAGAGATCAATGGCTCGTCTTGCATCTCCATGTTCTTGGCCTGCCATTGCAGCACAGAGGTTTACTGCTGCCTGCTCAATTGCCGTGGAAATGAATGCAACTTTGATTCTTTCTTCGAGAATTTCTTTAATTTGTCCTACACTATAATTTGTAAATACAATTTCCTCCTCACTTAGGCTGCTCAAGACCCTTGGATCTAGTCTTTCCTTGAATGTGAGATCGTTTGAGATTCCTACTAGTGTAAGTGAACCTTTCTTTAGTCTCTCATTTGCTCTGGTAAGTGAGTAAAAGACATCTTTGCCTGTTTTTGATACTAGCTCTGCGAGATAATCAATTTCATCTACTACAAAGACCGTATTAAGAGAGTTTTTTTCTATAATAGAAATGATTCTGTTAAACACCTCACTAATGGATAGACCGGTGCTTGGTAGATCTTTTTGAGTTGTTAGCCCTAACTGGCGGCCAAATTTTACCAATAATCCATAGAGTGTTGTTTCTTCCTTAGAGTTTGCATAAACCAATTCTATTGGAAATGACTTTTCTTTTGCCCTTTCCTGTATCTTGTTTAGTATCTTCTTTACAACTAGGGTCTTTCCAGTACCTGGTTTTCCATAAACAAGTAGGTTAGATGGACGAGATTTTTTTAATAATGGAATAAGTGATTGTGTGACTTTCTTTTGCTCTTCATCTCTATGAAGAATGTTTTCTGGGATAAAGGCAAAATGTAGTGCTTCTCTATTTTTAAATAATGATTTTCCGTTTGCTACGTCATCAAGTAATTTGTCTATTGGGTCGCTGTATGCTAAAGCCATTGAGATCGATCCGATCGCGCTTTGGAATTTGAATAGATCATTGAATAATTGTTAACAAACAAGTGCGATCATATACACTTGTTTCTGAAAAACCCACACACCAATACTTCCACTCTAGCTTAATTAAAAAATATTTTTTTAAAGAAAATAAAATAATTAATGATAAACCAAATTTAGTTATTCTATTCTAATTGTATTATCAAAGATAGAATCCATATGTAGACAGAGAAGAAACAAAGGTGTGTGGGTATGCCTAAAACAAAATTAACATCATGTGAACAAAATGTTAAACTAGATGTGGAAAAGCCTAATTTGACCCCTTTATTTCCAGTCCAGGCGTGAAGTCAGGTCTTAACAATGTTAAGGTTGTAGAATAGACCCCTATGTTTCCAGTCTAGGCATGAAATTCATACATATTGTGGTATAAAGGGAAAGGTGCCTAGTTAAGGTGCCATAACAAACTAGGCGTGAGCTAGGCAGTGAATGTTAACAAACACACTGGTTAACAAATATTCTTTGATCTGTTCAAGTGTTAAGGTGTTAACCCAATCGATCACAATGACAAGAAAAAAGATTAGGATTGACCTAGAGGACTCGGAGGGGGCCAAATACAACTTTAGCCTAGAAGGCAACGTAACTAGGGATAAAATGTTAAAGATATTCGAATTAATGGATTTAATCAACATTGAAGAAGTAGAAGAGTCTCCTCAACTAGACTCAATTGGCTCCAAGATTTGGTATATGGTGGACAAACATTTCCCACTGGGCAAGTTTACCTCATCTGAGATACTTGAAAAATATGAGGATGAATATGGAGTACCAATCAAACTTAGTATAGTATCCACATACCTTGCCAGGTTTGCCACAAAAGGAAAGATAGTCAGGGAAAGACAAGGCAGGGAGTGGGCATATCAGGTAATCAAACTGGCCCAGAAACAACGGAATCTGGAAACTTAGGATATTATAGCTTTTTTAATAACGAGACAGTCCTGCTCCATTACTACCCTAACATAATCACCTTTTTGTAATTGTAGATATTTTCTAAATTGTATTGGAATGGAAATGGTTCCACCTGAGGTGATTTTGATCAGTTCTTCATTTGTGGGCATGATATAGAATAATTAATTTATCTATTTAAGATTTTATTATTATATGAAATTATTATAAAATGATATTTTGTGGCAATGAATATGGAGGATCCTTGGTCAAACTATTGTTGGGGGGTTAATTTGGCAATATCCAGCTTTGTCTTACCCTTATCTGTAATGTAATAGGTGAATGGTTTGGTCTGCATGTTTCTTTCCACCAAACCCTCCTCGAAAAGCTTCTTCATCATGCGTGATGTGTGTTCTCTAGTTCGTCCTATTGTGATTTGTATATCACGTGATGTCATAGGTTTTTCTGTGATTAATCTTAAAACATAATCTGTAGCATTTCCAAAATTCATGTTATGCATGCGCTCCTTTGGTTTCTCTTCCTGGGCAGGGACCATCTTCTCTCCTTTTACTTCTTTTGGCTTTGGGATAGGAATTTCCAATTCTTCAGATTCCTTCAATAATTCAGCAGAATCTATACGTATTTTCATATCTATTAACTGATTTTCATAATATTGTAGGCGCTCCGTATAGGATTTTAAAAGATCTGAATCGGTCTTTATGAGAGGTTTTACTTTGTTGTAGACCACTATTGCAACAATACCTAACACAAATGCAATAAAAATACCTATTATTGTGCCTATATCAGGTATATCTACTAACATCACTATATTTTGCATATCTATGTGATTTATCATGTTTGAGTAAAACTTGTTCACACATTACATATCAATCACAACATTACTTTATCACTAATTCTAGACTAGAGTTAGATCATAAAAGAGATAAAATCACACTCTACAGGCACGATTTACTAACTCACCTATCACAACCATGATTTCTTCCTCCTTTTCAGTAAATACATCACTACTATGTATCACAGAAACTTGTTCAGATAGCCTTGAAATCACATCAATATCCTCAGGCACAAGTATGCCTAGGCCTCTTAACAATATTATAGAATAGAATAACCCAATTAACTTGTCCCTTGACTGACCTACTTGCCTGAAATATGCCCCTTTACTTATCGTAAACTGGGTCTTGTGTAGGTTCAGTTGATTTAAAATAATTTCAATTTGTCTTTCTGTAAATAGAGATTTTTTTATAATTTGCCTTATTATATTGTTAGAAATTGGATTAGGAGACTCCGCCATAGCTATACAGATCTGTATACATACTTTCAATTAAACTTTAAATGAATACCCAATAACCAGTCTTATGCCAAACGTAGAAAGCTATCTAAAAGACACTCTGAAGAGAAAAAAAGCCCTGCTCTTTGTATTAATAGACTCTGAAATATCTGAAGTAAAATCATCAGTCAAGCTTGCAAAAGAGGTTGAGAGGATAGGAGCTTCTGCAATACTTGTTGGGGGTTCATCAGCAACAGATCAGCTTGGCATGGCCCAAACGGTAAAGATACTAAAGAAAGCTCTTAAGATCCCAATTATTCTATTTCCAGGAAATGTTACAGGTGTTGTACCAGGCGCTGATGCAATCCTGTTTAGTTCCCTTTTGAACTCTGATAACCCTTATTTCATCTCACAAGCTCAAGCGTTGGGGGCACCCAGTGTACTCAAGTTTGGTTTAGAACCGCTTCCAACAGCATACATCATAATTGGTGAGGGAACGTCGGCTTGGTTTGTAGGCTCTGCAAGGACCATACCGTTTGAGAAATCAAATTTGGCAGCAATGTATGCCCTTTCTGCACAATTCATGGGAATGAGGTTTGTCTATCTTGAGGCTGGATCTGGTGCAAAATCTAACGTAAAACCAGAGATGGTTGCGGCCGTAAGGAAGGTTTTCAAGGGCTTTTTGATAGTAGGTGGGGGAATCAAGACTCCTCAGACTGCATCTGAGATAGTCAAAGCAGGAGCTGATGCCATTGTTATTGGTACCATGCTTGAGAAAGGCGGTAGCCTCAAGACTCTAAGCGATATTGTAAAAGCCATCCAGACTGTAAGGAAGTAACATGTCTGAAAACGTAGCATTGAGACTAAACGAAGTCCCAATGCCTAGATATTATTTTGATTACTACACCAAACTTTCTGAAGAGGTCTTTAGAACATTTGAGAAGGCAGCTGTTGCAAAATCTACCTTGGCAGACTCGTCTGGGATGGTAGAGCCCAAGATTGCGTTTGATCTCGCAGATCGTGTATCCAAGATGCATGACATTGATGTGACTGAACGACTAAGGGTATTGATTCAAAGCACAACAAAGGAGCTTGCCGCCTTGACCCTATCTGAGGAGATTGCTTTAGGCAAGTATTCTGGACCAGATACTTCACTAGAAGAGAGGCTTGATCTAGCAGTAAGGGTAGGCCTTGCCATAGTGACAGAAGGTGTTACAGTAGCCCCACTGCAGGGAATTAGTGAGGTAAAGATAAAGAAAAATCATGATGGCTCTGATTACCTTTCTGTATCATTTGCAGGACCAATCAGGTCTGCAGGCGGAACCGAAGCAGCATCTACAATGCTGATTGCAGACCACATCAGAAAGATAGCGGGACTTTCTAAATTCCAGGCAAACTCCTTTGATGATGAGACTGGGAGATTTGTAGAGGAGTTAAGGCTCTATGAGAGAGAGGCTGGAAATTTCCAATACCATGTTCCAGATGAGGATGTTGTAACTGTCATATCAAATCTTCCAGTTGAGCTTGATGGTGTTGATACAGATCCGGTTGAAATTGTAAGCCATAGAAACATGACTCGAATCAGTACTAACAGAGTAAGGGGTGGCGCCCTTCGAGTTCTAAATGACGGTCTGATAGGCAAGTCAAGGAAATTACTAAAACTCATCGAGTTGTTTGAATTAGACGGTTGGGACTGGCTAAAGAGCCTAAAGGGTGCAATTCAGACTGGAGATGAGGATGCAGCATCTCATAGGATGAGAGAGGTCATAACTGGCAGATCCGTCCTTTCTATGCCAAAGAAACTAGGTGGTTTTAGGTTAAGATATGGACGAGCATGCAATACTGGCTTTTCCTCAGTAGGAATACATCCTGTCATTGCAGAAATTTTGGATCATACCATAGTAGTTGGTACACAGATCAAAGTTGACATCCCAGGAAAGGCTGCAACCATTGCTTTTGTGGATTCCTTGGACACACCAATTGTTAGGCTGAGAAATGGTAATGTCGTAAAAATCAGGGACACTCATCACGGCATAAAACTCAAACCACAGATAGAAAAGATCCTTCACCTTGGTGACATACTGATCAGCTATGGTGATTTCTTGGAAAACAATGCAGAGCTTGTCCCAACAGGCTATGTGGAAGAATATTGGGCCGAGGAACTCAAAACAAAGCTTGCAAAATATGAACCTGAAGATCCACGCTTACAATATGTTTCAAAGGCACCAAGTCTAGATGAAGCATTCAAACTCTCACTTGATTTTGGTATTCCATTACATCCCAACTATCTGTATTATTGGGACCAGATCTCAATCCAAGAATTTGAACAAATCCTAAATCCGCAAAAGGCAGATCCCGACTTGATAATCTACCAAAAAAATAGTAAAGAAACTCTTGAAAAACTTGGGGTACCTCATGAAATGGCAGGAGATTCAATTTTACTAAAAGACGTAGAGGCAAAGATTTTCTTTTATTTGCTTTTTAGAAAACTCATAAAACTTGATCATACCATGACTGTTCCAAAACTTATCACTGATGTATCTGGGATAAAAATAAAAGACAAGTTTTCAACGGCAATAGGGATTAGAGTTGGTAGACCAGAAAAGGCTGCAGCAAGAAAGATGAAACCCCCAGTACACACACTCTTTCCAATAGGCAGTAAGGGGGGAGCATCACGAGACTTGATAAAAGCATCAAAGGAACCAAATTTTTATTGTAATATAAATAACAGATTTTGTAAAAACTGTAACGAACCATCAATTAGCATAGCCTGTCCAAAATGCAAAAACAAGACAACTGTACTTTTTGTCTGCCCAACTTGTCGAGATGAGTTAGAGTCTGAGTATTGTGAAAAATGTAAAAGAAAGACACTATCCCACACATATAGGTCATTTCCACTCAAAGAAAGGCTCTATTCTGCACAGGAAAGGACTGGCATCCGTGTTCAGGAACCATTCAAAGGCGTAAAGGAACTCATAAACCAAGACAGAATAGCAGAACCTCTTGAAAAAGGACTCATAAGACAAAGCCTAGGACTTAATGTCTTCAAGGACGGAACCATTAGATTTGATGCGACCAACGCACCACTAACTCACTTTACACCTGCATGGATTGGAACCAGTCCAGAAAAACTTGTGCAACTTGGATATGCTCATGATATCAATGGCAAACCCATCACTAGTTCTGATCAAATAATAGAACTTAGAATTCAAGATGTCATAATACCACATGAATGTGGAGAATATCTGGTACAGACATCAAAATATCTGGATACAGAACTGGTAAAACTATTTGGTCATTCTCAATTTTACAAAGTAAAAACCACTGATGATCTTATTGGGCATTTAATGATTGGATTAGCTCCACATACATCAGTTGGGATTGTAGGACGAATAATTGGTTATACCAACACACATGTTTGTTATGGTACACCGGTGTGGCACTCTGCAAAAAGACGTGATGCTGATGGAGACGCTGATTCGATAATGCTTCTGATGGATAGCCTGCTTAATTTTTCAAGACAATTCCTGTCAGACAGAATTGGGGGTCTGATGGACGCACCATTATTGGTGCAACCAATTGTCATACCACAGGAAGTCCAAAGACAGGCCCATAACTTTGAGGTAGTAAAGTACTTGCCACTTTCATTTTTTGAAGCAACACTTACAAAAGAAAAGGCAAGTGAGATAAAAGATGTTGAGACCCTAAAGTCAAGACTTGAGACAGAAAGACAATTTTATGGATATAATTTTACACACAATACGTCTACTCTAACAGCATCAAGATCTCGTAGTGCCTATTCTACACTAGGATCTCTTTTAGAAAAACTTGACATGCAAATCAGAACTGCTGATATCATCAATGCGGTAGACCCAAGCGAAGTTGTTTCTATGGTTATGACAACCCATCTCTTACCTGATATCATGGGAAATCTTAGGGCATATTCTAGTCAGTCTTTTAGATGTACAGCTTGCGGCGCAAGCTACAGAAGAGTTCCACTTGCTGGAAATTGTCTAGAATGCAGTAACAAACTAATCCAGACCATGACGCGACCTTCAGTCCAAAAATATCTCAAGCTAGCAACAAGGCTGCTTGATAAATACAAAATTGATCCATACTTGAAAGGAAGAGTGATGTCCCTTTTGGATGAATTAGAACTGGTCTTTGGAAAAGAAGAAGGTAACCAAGCGCTTCTTACAGATTATGCCTAGCGAAGCTTAACGTACTCATAGGCACCAAGCTTGTTCTCAAAGCAATAATTGACCTTTTGAAAGTCTTTTCTGAACTTCTTTACTTCAACTGCTATTTTCTTTGCGTCTTTTTTGTCGACAACAACTTTCTTGATAAATCTTGCAACCTCTTTCATGTCTGATTCCTTCATGCCAAGTCGTGTAATCTCAGCAACACCAAGCCTTATTCCTCCTGGATGGAAATAATTTCTTCCAGCCTTGATATCTCCTGGTATGAGTTGTCTGTTTACAATTATGTTTGCTTTTTCTAGATCAGCCTCAATTTTTCCACCATCACTAAATGAAAGAACATTTACTACGATTTGGTGTGATTTTGTAAATCCTCGTTTTTCTCCAAGAACCCCAAATCCATAGGAGTTTAACGCTTCTGCAAGTGCCTTGGCGTTCTTTACAACCTGGACTGCATATTTTTTACCAAACTCTAACATTTCTGCAAAAGCAATTGCCTTTCCAGCCATATGATGCAGGTGATGATTACTAGTCATTCCGGGAAACGTTGCCTTTTTGATCTCTTCACTATATTTTTCATAAGAGACGATCATGCCTCCTTGTGGTCCAAAGAGGGTCTTGTGCGTACTCATAGTCATTGCATCAGCTCCTTCTCGCAATGGATCTTGGAACTGTCCACCAGCTATTAACCCAGCAACATGAGCTGCATCATAATTGACAAACATCTTGTACCCTTTTAGAAAATCAGCAAGCTCCTTAACAGGATGGGGAAACAAAAAGACAGAGCCCCCAAACATTGCAATCTTTGGAGTTCTACTAGCTTTGTCAAGCTCGATTACCTTTTGTTTTGTTTTATCTACATCAATTGACATCTCTTCGGCATCAAATGGATAAAATTCAATATCTAATCCATGAACTAAACCTGCAGTTCCAGAATGTTCTTTTTTACCATGAGAGATGTGTCCACCAGAAGGAATTGAAGGCGCAAGCATTACGTCCCCTGGATTTGAAAAAGCTGAATAAATGGAAAGATTTGCCACAACACCAGAGATTGGTCTTACGTCAACAAACTCTGCCTTGAATAATTTTTTACCTAGTTCGATACACTTGAACTCTACTTTATCGATATATGTACAACCAGCATAGACACGCTCACCAGGCCACCCCTCTGCATATCTATTTGCAAAGTCAGATATCGTTGCCTCTCTGACAGCAGGACTTGGAACATTCTCACTTGCAATAAGCGGTATTGAATTTGCAAACCAATCATTGTGAATTTTGAGCAAAGAAAGTACCTCCTTGCAAGATTCTTTTGGGGAGGATTTTGTCATGAACTGATCGACCAACTTTCCTAATTTAAAAACATCGATTAAAATTTTGAAAAACGGTTTAATTTTTGAAATTTCCCAGTTTTTGGGGTTTTTTAGTATAAAGATATAAAAAGGGAAAATTGGGCTTCAATGAACTATGTCATTACAAAATTCACAAGGCGGAATTCCAGTTGTTATACTAAAAGACGGTGCACAACAGACCAAAGGCCGTGATGCCCAAAAAAATAACATTACTGCTGCAAAACTGATTGCAGAGATAGTCCATACAAGCCTTGGTCCAAGAGGAATGGACAAGATGCTTGTAGATTCCCTAGGTGATGTTACAATTACAAATGATGGGGCAACAATTCTAAAAGAAATTGATGTTCAGCATCCTGCAGCAAAAATGCTAGTAGAAATCTCAAAAGCAACAGACAATGAGGTAGGAGATGGAACAACTTCTGCAGTAGTTCTGGCAGGCGCATTATTAGAAAACGCTGAATCTCTCATACTACAAGAGGTCCATCCGACAATTATTGTAGATGGATATAGAAAAGCAGCACAAAAGACAAAAGAGCTTTTGGCAAAAATTGCAGACAAGGTATCTCCAACAGACAAAGAAATTCTTGACAAAATTGCAAGGACAGCAATGCAAACAAAACTTGTCAGAAAGGACTCTACTAATCTTGCAGACATTGTAGTAAAGGCTGTACTTGCCGTAGCTGAAAAAACAGAAGATGGTTATGCAGTAGATATTGATGATATCAAAGTAGAAAAGAAAGCAGGCGGTTCCATAAAAGATACCTATCTAACAAAAGGAATTGTACTAGACAAAGAAGTTGTTCATAGCGGCATGCCAAAAAAGATTGCCAATGCAAAGATTGCACTAGTTAACAGTGCACTTGAGATTGATAAAACTGAGTTTGATGCAAAAATAAACATATCAAATCCACAACAAATGAAATCATTTCTGGATGAAGAAAACAGGATGATCAAAAACATGGTGGACAAAGTAATTGCATCTGGCGCAAACGTATTGCTATGTCAAAAAGGCATTGATGATATTGCACAACACTATCTTGCAAAAGCAGGAATACTTACAGTAAGAAGAGTAAAAGAAAGCGATCTTTCAAAACTTGCAAAGGCAACTGGTGCAAGAATGGTAACAAATCTTGATGATCTGTTTGAAAAAGACTTGGGATCTGCAGAAAACGTAGAAGAAAGAAAAGTAGAGACAGACAGATGGGTCTTCGTTGAAGGATGCAAGCATCCAAAAGCTGTGACCATTCTTGTGAGAGGAGGATCACAAAGAGTTGTTGATGAAGTAGAAAGATCAATTCACGATTCATTAATGGTTGTAAAAGATGTAATGGAAAATCCCTGGATTGTAGCTGGTGGTGGTGCACCAGAGACTTATGCTGCAACAAAGCTTAGAGAATGGGCAAAATCACTTGAGGGACGTGAACAACTAGCCGTAGAAAAATTTGCAGACTCACTTGAAGTAATTCCTCTCACACTTGCTGAAAACGCAGGCATGGATCCAATTGATACCTTAGCATCACTACGCTCAAGACAACTCAAAGGAAACAAATGGACTGGAATAGATGTAATGAAAGGCATAGTCACAAGCATGCATTCTACTGATATCTTTGAACCACTTTCTGTGAAGAATCAAATTGTTTCATCTGCCACTGAGGCAGCATGCATGATCTTAAGAATTGATGATGTAATTGCTATTGCAAAATCTGCAGGTCCTCCACCAGGTGCAGAAGGAATGGGCGGTATGGGAGGCATGCCAGGAATGGGAGGCATGGGCGGTATGGGTGGAATGGGCGGTATGCCACCCATGGATATGTAAAACCTGCATACAATTCCATATTATCATCAAAGGTTTATTTGCCGACTCTTGTTACAAATTTTTATGCAACTTGGCGGCGGCTCGAAAATTCTTGCTGGCGTAAAATATGTATATTTGGTATCTTTCTTTGCGTTGCTTTCTGGAATGTTTTATCCTATAATTACACATAGCAGTGGTGATAGTGTAGTTGAAGGAATACTGATTCTCTTTGTTGGTCTTGCAGGTGCAGTATCGATATACAAGGCAGGTACATCTGACAAACACCAAAAAGCCTATCTCATTACAGGTTTTGTAATTTTAGCTATAGCCACGGTGCTTGTGTATGCAGCACTGGGCAAACTCTAGATGTCAAAATATAGATAGAACTCGTGTGGGTGTGGTCTAATTGAGACCTCATGCTCATCCTTTCTTTCTAATTCAATGATTTTGTCAAGTACGTCATTTGAAAATATTGGATTGAGAAACTTTCTATCGCTTTCTAATGCATCAAGTGCCTCACCAAGTGTTGCAGGTAAAGACTTGATTCCTTTTGCATCAAGCTCTTTTCTACTCATCTTATAGATATCTTCATGAACAGGATCTCCTGGATCTAGTTTCTTTTTAATTCCATCAAGACCCGCAGCTAGTACAGCAGAAAAGACAAGATATGCATTTGATGAAGGATCAGGAGCTCTGAATTCTAATCTTTTTAATTTTGCGTATTTTTCTCCCTTAAAGTGCGCGGGAATTCTTACTATTGCAGATCTGTTGCCTGGGCTCCATGCTACATAGACTGGAGCCTCATATCCTGGAACCAATCTGTGATACGAGTTTGTTGTTGGTGCTACAATTGCGGCAAGTGCTCTTGCATGATTCATTATACCACCACAAAAGTATCTTGCAGTTTGACTAATCTCCTCTTTATCGTCTTTGTCAAAAAATGTATTTTTATCGTCTTTCCAGAGGCTGACGTTGGTATGCATACCAGAACCCGCATCCATGGAAATTGGTTTTGGCATCATGGTTGCAACCTTGTCATATTTTACTGCAACATTTCTTACAACATACTTGTAGGTCTGTGCTCCATCTGCTGAATTTGTTAGATGATCATACCTGATATCAATTTCACACTGACCCGCAGTTGCAACTTCATGGTGATGGTTATCACATAAAATACCGAAATTTTCATTCAAAATGTCAACACACTCGTTTCTATATTCTGTTAATGTATCAGATGGAGTACTAGGATAGTATCCCTTTTGCAAGGCCATTGGGTAGCCTTTTCCTTCCTGACTCCATGGAGCTTCTTTTGATTCAATTGAATATGACTGACCCTTGTATGGTGTCAAGACATCCCAGGAAATCTTGTCAAAAACGAAAAACTCTACCTCTGGTCCCCAATAACTGTAATCAAACCCTTGGGTCTTGAGATATTTTTCTGCCCTTTGTGCTATACCTCTGGGGTCTCGCTCTAGTCTTCCCTTATCCCACCCCCAATAAACATCACAAATCAATCTCGCAGTTTTGCCGTTTGTCATCCAAGGGATGATAGCGTATGTATTTGGATCTGGTTTGAGTACCATATCAGAATCATCCACACCCGCAAAACCAACAATTGAGGAACCATCAAGCTTTGGCAAACCATCTTGCATTTGTTGCGGAGTAAACAAGCTGGCTGAAATTGTAGTATGATGGAATCGTCCTAATAATCCTGTAAACTGTAAATCAATAAATTTTATTTGTTCATGTTTTATTTTAGCAAAAACTTCATCAGCTGAATAGGAAATTGATACAGGTTCCCCACCAATCACTTTATATGGCAATTTAGTTCCTTGATCATAACACAAGGAGTCCATGATTTAAGTATTATTGGGTGTGCAAATGTCAGAAACAAAAAAAATTGATGTAAATTCATTGTACGCCATCTTACAGCTTGAAATTGAAAATGATCCTGTCCAAGAAATTGATCCAGAGCTTTATTCCAGTATAGGCGAGCTAATTGGAAATCTGAAAAATCAAGGATATGATGGAATAGAATCAAAAATCAAAGATTCACTTGTAAAAATAATAGCAGACATGACCACACTTCTTTTAAAAATAAGAATTGAAAAGGCAATAAAATCAAAAGAACTTGATTATTCAAATTTACTTGATGAGGAAAGATTCATCTTGGATTCTGAAGATGAATTGCGACAAAGAAAGGAAGTTATTCTTGCAGCTACACTAAACGGTAGATTAAAACTTCTAGAGACAGTAGCCAACAGTCACAGGTCACGAGCTATTGTAATACGATTCTTAAAACCGATAGACCAAATCATAGGTTCTGATTTACAGAAATATGGACCGTTTGATGCAGAAGACGTGGCAACGCTTCCTTTTGAGAACGCCCTTGCTCTCATCAATAAGAAAATTGCTGTAAAAATAAGCTGGGAAGACTAGAAATTACACCTGATATTTCCTAAGAATAAATGCATAATGGAGTTCATCTGGGTACCTATTTTCTAATCATACTTTATCCAGTTGCAGGACTTTTTATTATTGAGATGGTATGCAGGGCTGCAAAAATTCCATCATGGATAAAACTTTTAACTCAAGCAACAATGTGTGTGGGTTTTGGTATAGTGTATCTCACAATGCAAGTTGCTCACTGGCTTACTGGGGGAGTTTTGTTGGCCTTGGCATTTGCATTATTCTATCAGGCAAAACTTTCAAAACTAAATCCAGAAAGAGCACTTTACTAATTACGAAACTTGTTCAAAACTTTTTTAAAAATACTTTGACGCCCAATTCCCTTATCTCGCTTTACACTATTTTGGCCAAATCTTTTTGCTCTGATCTGATGTAGCTTGACACATCTGTGAGTCTCTGGTAGCCTGTGTTCGGCACAGAATTTGTCTTTGCAGTAATTGCATTCAAAAGGCAGATCCTGTTTTTCACCACAATATGCACAGTCAAACTCTTCCATAGAATAATTAAAAGTTCATACTAAATTAGTGTTAGGTAACTTTGTTTCTTGGTATAGCCAGATCAACAAAACATATTTACACAATACATCATGATAAAAAACAGATTTTCAAATGTTAAAAGATAAAGTAGCAATTGTAACTGGTGCAAGTAGTGGAATAGGTTATGCTACCGCATTATCTCTTGCAAAAGCAGGCGCAAAGGTAGCAATTGCTGCCAGAAGAACCCAACGATTAGAGGAATTACAAAAAGAGATTACAAAAAATGGTACTGAATGTATTGTTGTACCATGTGATGTGACAAAACGCAAGGACTGTCAAGCACTAATTGATGCTGTAATAAAAAAATGGAATAAAATAGATATTTTGATAAATAATGCTGGAATCATGCCTCTAAGTTTTGTGAAGAATCTCAAAGTAGACGAGTGGGAGCAAATGGTTGATGTCAACATCAAAGGAGTGCTTTTTTGTACAGCCGCTGCTGTCTCACACATGATTAGCCAGAATTCTGGCCATATCGTGAATATTTCATCAATTGCGGGCAGAGTTGTATTTCCATCAGGTAGTGTTTATTGTGCAACAAAATATGCAGTAAGAGCTTTCAGCGAAGGATTACGACAAGAACTAAGTGCAAGAAACAAAATTCGAGTAACAACAATAGAACCAGGTATTGTAGCAACCGAACTTACCAACACCATTACTGACAAATCACTAGAGGCTTTTGTAAAACAATCAAAAGAAATTGAAGCACTACAAGCAGAAGACATTGCAAACTCGATTATGTTTGCATTAGAATCTCCATTGCGTATGAACGTTAATGAAATTACAGTAAGGCCAACAACACAAGAAAGATAGTGTTAGGTGTTAGATAATAAACCCAACAAACATTTTGATTCTAGGTGGGGGATTTGGCGGTCTTGCTGCAGCAAATGAGCTAAGACAAAATCTTTCATCCGAAGTCAAAATTACTGTAATTGACAAAAAGGATTATTTCATGATGGATCTGGTGAAACTATGGATTCTAAATGGAACTAGAGAATTTGAATATTCAAAGAAACCTTTGCAAACAATAACAAAAAAGGGAATTGATTTTATCAACGAGGAAATCATCAAGATTAATCCACAAAACAAAACCATTACTATATCATCAAAAGAATTACCATATGATTATCTGATAATTGCACTTGGAGTTGAGCTTGCACCAGAACAAATTCCAGGTCTTTCAAATAATGGATTAATCTTGTATGAGCTAAAGGATATACCAAAAATTCGTGATGCAATAAAGAGAATAAAATCAGGCAAGATAGCAATGGCAATAATGGGCTTGCCTTACAAATGTCCGCCAGCTCCCTATGAGGCAGCTCTTCTCATAAGATCGATGTTAATAGATACTGGTACCAGCGATTCTGTAAAAATTGATTTTTACAGTCCAACTCCAATAACACTTCCTGCAGGTGGCCCTCAAGTGAGCGAAGAACTATTGCAACTTTTAAAATCAAAAAACATAGAGTTTCATGGATCACAAAAAACAATCTCTGTTGGACCAAAGACACTAAAGTTTGAAGAATCTGTAGCCGGTTTTGATCTTCTTATCGCAGTTCCGCCACACAAAGCTCCATTAGTGGTAGTTGAAGCGGGTTTTGCAGAAAAGGGAAAATTCATTGCAGTTGACAGAACATGCAAAACAAATTTTGAAAATGTCTATGCAATAGGTGATGTGAATCAAATCATGGTTACAGATAAAATTGCGGTTCCAAAGGCAGGAATCTTTGCAGAAGAAGAAGGCGTTACCGTTGCTAGAAATATCATATCAAAAATAAAAAGCGAACAAGAAAAAGAGATCTTTGATGGTAAGGGAGGATGTTTTGTAGAGGTTGGCAAAAAAGTTGCAGGATATCTGCAAGTAGACATGTTTGCTACTCCAAATCCAACCACAATACTCCAGCAACCATCAGAAGAACACTTTGCAGACAAAGAAAAATTTGAAAAAGACAGACTAGCAAAGTGGCTGTAATGTCAAACTAATTTTACAAATTTTTTTCTGTAAATAAATCCAACAATTCCAGAACCAACAAAGGTTGCAGTCCAATACAACCAGAGATCATTAAGATAACCGGATACTAGAGCTGGTGCTAAAGATCTGGCTGGATTCATAGATGCACCTGAGATAAACGACAAGAAGAAAATATCAAGACCTATTATGCCGCCTATGGCAATCCCGCTAAATCCTCTTAATCCCTTCGTATGTACAACTACCAGAATCACTGCCATCAATAATGCTGTAGTCAGAACTTCAACGCCAAATATGAGAGGTAAAGGAAAATTATAATCTGGCGCGTTTGCTCCTAGATTTGCCTCTGTACCTATCACGTATTTCACAAAAATACTTGCTAATAATGCACCAATTATTTCTGCAGCAAAATATACTAGTAAGAGATTTCTTGGCATGTGTTTTGTAACAAGATAACCAATTGTTACTGCAGGATTGAAATGTGCCATTGAAACTTTTCCAAAAGCATAAACCATCAAAGCGACAGCAACCGCAGGTGCTAGTGCAACAAACCATAAACCAAATGTTCCCACATATTTTGCATCTAGAACTACTGAACCTGTAGCAAATACAACTACAACAAACGTACCAATTAATTCAGCAAAGAATTTTTTTTGGTTAGACGATAAGCCGCTTAACCTAGAGACTTGCGACAAGTTCCTTTACCTTTGTTTCAATTTCATCTCTGATCTTTCTAACTTGCTCTACTGACTTGTCTTTTGGATCAGGAATATTCCAATCTATTACGTTATTTACAAACGGTGCTGGGCAGGATTCCTTATCCATGCATCCCATGTTTACAACTTTTACAGATTTTTTTATCATCTCATCAGAGAGTACTTTGGGTTTTTGTCCGGTTATGTCAATTCCAACTTCTTTCATTACCTGTACTGCAAGTGGATTAATTTCATTAGTGGGTTTTGTACCGGCACTTTGTGGCAAAAATTCTGGTAGCGCAAATTTTCTAAAGAAGCCCTCTGCCATCTGGCTTCTTCCAGCATTTTCTACACATACAAAAAGAATTTTCTTTGTCTCAGACATGTAATGCTTATATAAATCCATATTTATATAAACATTAATTGATATGAATGGCTTGACCCTTCTAAAATGCATCTGTGATGAGACACGCTTTAGCATACTTGAATTGCTTCAAAAGAACAAGGAACTTTGTGTCAATGACTTGGTTACCAAACTAAAAAAAGACCAACCACTAGTTTCTCATCATCTAAGAGCCTTGAAGGAATGCAACATTATTCATTCAAGAGGAAACGGAAAGATGACAATGTATTCAATTTCAAACAAAGAGACGGCAAAATTAATTGCAAATATTACCAATGCTGGCGAAAAGATTGCTACAATTTGTAATGATCCTACATGCTGTGCATGATTTTAAGACGCAATACAGTAAACTCTGATTGTCATATTGAACAAGAATTTTTTGATTTCAATAAATCCCACGATTTAATAATTTCACCATTGTCAGCAACCTGAGGGGCCGTAGTCTAGCTTGGTCATGATGCTAGCCTGGGGTGCTAGAGGTCGCCGGTTCAAGTCCGGCCGGCCCCATACATTATCCTATTTTATCAAATTTCTGTAAACTTTTCCACAGATACCAAGTTGCAACACTTCGATATGGTTTCCATCTCTCACCAATCTTCTCTACCTCTTTTGGTTTTGGTAATTCTGACAAAGAAAATGCCATCTGCACTCCCTTTCTTAACCCAAGATCTCCTGTAGGCAATACATCCAGTCTTCCAAGTGAAAATATCAAAAACATCTCAGCAGTCCACCTGCCTATTCCTTTTACTTGGGTGAGATGTTCAATGACTTCATCATCATTCATCTTAGATAACTTTCTCATCTTTAATTTTTCATCTTCGATTTTTTGTGCCAGATCTTTTAGATATTCCACTTTCATACCTGAAAGGCCAACTGAGCGTAGCTTGGCATCTTTTGTATCTAATATCTGACTAGCTGCTGGAAATTTTGGATAGAGTTTTTTGAATCTTGCAAATATTGCTTCTGCAGCAGAACCTGCAAGCTGTTGTGATATGATAGACTCTACCAAAACTGCAAAGTGGTTATTTCTTTTTCTAATCTGGTAATCCCCCACACGTTCAATAATTTTCACAAGTTTTGGATCCTGTTTTAGAAAGCCAATTGCCTTACGATTTATCATGTTAGCTTGGTTCCGGATGTATTGTAATCACTGCATTTTTAATTTGGTTTTTTATTTTATATTCAATTTCAGATACAATATCATGCACTCTTTCAACTGATAGATTTCCATCAAATGAGCAATCTATGTCTATTTTGAAAATGTCTTGAAGCTGGAATGTTATGACTCTGCCAATTTTTTTTACTGATGGATATTCCTTTATGGTTTTTGTAATCTGTTCCTCGATTGACAAGTCCTCCACAGGTAAACTCTTTGGTATTGAGACAAATGGTTCAAGATGAATTGTGATGTGATTAATGTTAGGAACTGCATTTCGGATCTGAGCTTCTATCTCATCTGAAATTTTATGAGCTTCCTCAAGATGCATATCTCTATCTACCATGACATGCAAGCTTATGAAGAGACCATCACTTGAAGTTGTAGAATTTACATTGTGTATTCCTTCAACTCCCTTTACTACGGACGCAACATGGTTTACCTTGTAATCAATAGGTACATCTTTCCATGTTGGTTCAAAATGAACTGTAACACTGGAATTTGCAATAGAACTTTTGATGTTTTTTTCTACATCACTACTGATCTTGTGAGCTTCTTCAAAACTTGCTGCACCACTCAAAGATATTTTTATCTCAGCAAAAATCTCACTACCTGATCTGCGCATTTGAACTGAATCAGTATTCATCACACCTTCTGTTTTGTTTACAATATCTTGTACTTGTTTTACCATGCCTGCAGGAATGGCATCAGTTAACTCTAGAGCGTTTTTGTGAATCAGCTTTATACTAAGAATAGCAAGAAACACTCCCAAAATTAATGCCGCAATAAAATCTCCTTGGTAATAACCAATTGTGACCAACAAAATTCCAACTAGCGCTACTGATGTAGCGCTCATGTCCATAAATGCATGATACAAGTCGACTCGCAAAGTAGAACCCTCTATTTTTTTCAGTGCCCTTCTAAGAATTCCAATTCTAAATATATCAGAACAAAGTGTGTATACGGCTGCTCCAATTGCCATTATCCCTGGAACAACGGTGGGAGGCGGACCTTGCATCCTTGAAATAGACTCGTAAATGAAAAAGGCTGCTATTACAAGAATGATAATACCGCCAACAAAACTGCCCATTGTCTCAATCTTGCCATGACCATACGTGTGCTCACGATCGGGAGGTTTTGTAGCCCATCTTGCCGCAACAAGCAAAATGGCAGTAACGATAGAATCTAAAACAGCATGAATACTATCTGTGATTAGAGCAAGACTGTTTGAAAATACTCCTATTGTAAGCTCTACCACAAACGCAGAAATTATTATAGCTAGTGAGATCCTGAGTGTATTTGTTTTAAGATTTTGCAAACTCATTTTTTCAGTCCCAATACTTGTAACACATCTTCAAAGTTTTCACGTGACTGATCATTTTTGTATTTTTTTAGTGAAGCAATCAGTTTTTTTCTATTAGGAACTTTGATTATTTTTTTTACCATATTTGCAATACCAGAGCCAATGAATATGCTTTGGGTTGCTGATGTTACATTTGATGTTCTTCTATTCACACTAGCACTTTCAAAATCAATTATGCAAATTTTCTTGCCAACTATAACATGTTTGTGAATATGGCTTAGCTCACCATGATCAAGACAGATTTTATCCAAACTATAACAATCCTCAAGCACCTTTAGTATAGTAGATCTAAGTTTTGCGGCACTACCTTTACCCTTTAGATCCCGAATCCAATCAATTATTTTTTTGCCTTCAAGATACTCCATTATTATGAAATTTTTGCTACTATCTATCAGCTTTGGACCAACATCTACTTCGTTTGCCAGGCTTAGAAGCTTTGCTTCACTTTTCATTTCAGGTCTACTAGCATCCATTCTGCGAATCTTCAAGGCCACTATTTTTTTTCTTTGATTTGATAAGACCACAACACCAACGTAGCCCTTGCCAAGAACAGGTATGTTGTTAAGTGTAGTTGTACCAGTAAATGAGACTCCTTTAATTCCAAGTTTTTTGAGCTCTGTGGTTCGTTTTGAGAGCTCGCCTCTTGTTGCCTTTGGATAGCCTAGAATTGAAGAATATGGTTCTATGGCAAGCTTGCTAAGGGGAACTAAAGAAGAATCCATCTGTAGTGGTAAGCTCTGTCAGAGCCTTTTTAATGGATTTGCTTGCAGTTTGTTTTCCATCAAATATCCTAAATCCTCGTTTGATATCAAATACCAAACCACTTGGAATGCCAGATGTTGAAAGATTTTTTTTCAAAAGATTGTTCAAAAATAATTTGGCATCATGGAATGGTCTGTCTTGTAATGATAAAATTTTTCCAGATTCATTAATCCACAATAATTTGTTTTTCTGATTTTTTGCAATAAAACTTTCTGATTCTTTTCTTCTTAAAACTTCGGGACCATTTTTTATCATGAACTTTTCAATTTTTGGCAAACGCAATAAGAAAATCATTGCAGCTTCTGATTTTTCATCTGTGACAGAAGACTTGCGCAATACATCAAAACCTGCAAGCTCAAGCTGACCTGAAATGGCAGTTGTTGCTCGCTTTACCTGACCCCAAATTATATCAGGGCTGCGAGGTTTGTAGTTGAATTTAACAATTATTGTACTGTCAAGATTTTTTCTGTTTGGATGTAGTGGTTTTAGTTTGAAAAATAACAGTGATGGTTTTTTCAAAAATGATCGCGCAGATAGAACAAACTTGCCTACACTCTCTGCTGAAATTGCGGTTCCAAGGTTTCTGTTGCTGTCTATTGGATCTATTATTACAAGTGGTGTTTCAAATCTCTTAGTTGGGTTTCCTATGATTTGGTTCTGTACAAAATTTGAGGCAGCTTCCAACACTCCAAGAAAACTTCCATAGTGTAATACGAGAACCTCAGCTACATAGCCGCCAAAGCCTTCTTTGGCTATCTCTGCACCATAAATGTCCATGGCAGTTAGGAATTTTTTCAACAATCTTACCTCGTCTTTTTTTTCCTGGTCAAGTGATTGTAGTATGAATTTTGTGTGAAAAGAGGACCTGTCTGCAGCACTCTTCCACTGTCCTGCTTGTACGTCATAACAGGGTACCACATTTACTAGGGTGCCTTTAACAGATGCTTCTACATATGGATGATCTGAATACCTCACGTATGGTTTGAATTTTTTTAGAGCATCAAAACCAATTTTTTTTCCAATTGACTCGAAAGTTTTTTCATCAGTATCATTTTTTAGTTTTACAAAAATGTCCAAATCAACTTCACCTTGAAGCCAAGTTCCCTTCGCATACGAACCTCCAATCTCTACTCCTACAACATTGGGAAATTTGGTAGCTTGTTCTTTTACTAATTGTAGTGAATATTCTGCTAGTTCTTTCATTTTTTCTTGTTCTTTTGCAGTAGGTATGGTGAATTTTTTTACCTGATCTAAAACTTTCATTTTGCTTTTACCACCTGTAAATCAGTGTATATAGGTCCGTTAGGAGTTAAGATACTTTTCTTAAATTTTAGCTCAGTAATGGTATCATGGCCTAGCTGAATTGTCTTTAATTTGTCCAATTCCTTGGAAATATCACCAATATTGTTTTTGATTCTAAAGATGGTCAGATGTGGCTTGAATGGTTTGTCACTTTTGAATCCTAGTGGAGCAAGTTTTTCTTCTACTTGTTTTGCAAGCTTGACAAGATTTTGTGCTGCAGTCTCATCTACACCTATCCATAAGACACGTGGAAATCTAGGATTTGGAAATGCGCCAACTCCACTAAAGATTATCTGAATTGGGCTAAATGTAATTGACTTTAATGATTCTATTATCTTTGGAGCAATCTCGTCTGCTATCTCACCTAAGAAAAGTAACGTAAAATGCATGTTTTCTTTGCTTACCGGTTTTGCTTTGATCTTTAGATCTGATTGAAGTTTTGCAATATGGTCTAGTACATCATTATTTTGAATCTCTACAGCTACAAAAGTTCGCATCACAAGTTTTTTGGTAATCTGTTTATAATGATTTCCGGTAGCTTCATAGACTGGAAATTCTCAGCTAGCTATGTGACAAAGCTCATTGTCTGTCTTACCGGAATGCCAGGAGCTGGTAAATCTACAATAGCTGATGCTCTAAAATCAAAAGGCTTTGATAAGATAACCATGGGTGACGCTGTTAGAGCAGAAGCTACTAGAAGAAAGATTGATCCTACTGGAGAAAATTTGGGCAAGCTGATGCTTGAGATTAGAGAAAAAAATGGTCCCGGCGCTGTTGCAGAATTGATAAAAGATCAAATTGTAAACTCAAAATCCGACGTTATTCTAATTGATGGAGTACGTTCCATTCCAGAAGTTGAGGTATTAAAAAAATTTGGGACAGTAAAGATTCTTGCAATTCACGCATCTGGAGATACTAGATTTGGATTTTTAACTAATCGAAAAAGATCAGACGATCCAGAAAATCGTGGCGAATTTGTCAAGCGAGATTCTAGAGAAATAGGAGTTGGGATGAGTGAATCAATCGCACTTGCAGATGAAACCCTATCCAACAACAATCTCACAATTCCGCAACTAATTGATTCTGCCTGTAATATCATAAAAGGTTGGATAAAGTGAAAATTCCCGATGTCTCCTGCAAGATAGAAGCATATGCAGCTGTAAACCCTTCCGAAGATCCAGAAAAAGTTCGACTAGCAGTATCACATGTACTTTTGGATGCAAATTACAAGTACGAAGATGGTAGCATCAAAGCCACTTCAAAGGATCTTCAGTCTCTTGCTAAAATTTATGACATTATTAGATCCCGTAGAGTTACAAGAACATACAGACGACAGATGCGATTTCATACACATGATACAACCACATGGTTTTATCTAAACAAGCAAGCTGCATTTGTTGATGTGATAGCAATCTGCGAAGAAGCAGAAGAATCTCCTATGGGACCAATCAAAATAATACTACACTCTGAAGATATTTCCAAAGTAATAGACTGGCTAGTTCCTGAATCTACTGAATAGGGATTTTTAAAATGAGTAACGAAATGCTAGAAAAGGAAAAACAGGCACTTACCCCTGAATCTGGATTTAATCTTATAGGAATAGATCCGTTTGGGTCTGCAGGAAACACACTCTATCTGATAGAACATTTTGAAAAATATCAGGATGCATTAAATGCAAAAAAACAAAGAGATAATCCCGATGAATATTTGATTTTGTATCCTGGTGCAGCATGACATATTCTCACTTGACCTGCGCTTGAACTATCTAATCGTATTTTAAAAAGTGAGGGAACTAAACCAACTAAACAATTCACATATGGGTCCAAAATAAAATTGAAACGCTAATCAAATTGACTTCAAAGAAATAAATCAAAATGATGTAAAGTGATTATAATTGCTTACAAAAGAAGATAATTGTTTCCAACACTTGAAATAGTTAAGATTAAACTGCTCACTGATTGAGTCTGGGAAATCTTCCATTAGATGCTTCTAAAAGAGTGTTTTTAGCCCCAAGTTGTCTTAAAGATAATACAGTAGAAAGAATATTACAAGTTCTTGATGGCTACAAAGTGCCAAAAGACAGAATAATTCTGCAAGTAGACATGGACATTCTAAACTCAGGTGATTATATTATTCGTTGTTCTGATGGAGTGATGCAGTTGTTTGAAGTACAGCTGACTCTACCATTTGGATTTACAACAAATCTAGTAGGAAAAATCTAGTATCTATAATCAAACCACAAATTCTTCCAAGAATCAAAAAATTTGATCAAAACTTATTTCAAAAGAATATTAAAAATGTAATTTACATAACCATATCAACTTTTAAATAATATTTCCAGAGTTGGAAACTAGTTAAAATATATGAAAGATGACAAGTCATTTACATTTCGACTACCTTTGGATTTAGCTAAATCCCTTGAATCACAGTGTAAGGAGGAACGTACAAGCTTAAACAACAAAATTCAACAAATTCTTAGATTCTACTATGTTTGGCAAAAGCCTATTGGAGGTGCGTCAATCATGCCTATAAACAAAACTTTTCATCAAAAGACCTTGACAAAGATTTCAGAGAAGGAAGTATCAGAAATTGCCTCTGATGTTATCCCACAAGTTTTGAAAAATATAATAGCCTTTAGGGGGAGAAGTTTCAATATTGAGAGCCTGTTAGAACAGATCGAGGAATATTTCAAAATCTGTCAGTTTGGTTTCGTACATTCTGTAGAGAATAAAGAACACAAATTTGTGATTGTCCACAACATGGGTAAAAATTACAGCATATATCTTCAATCCTCTTTAAATCCAAGTTTTAATGAATTAGGTCATAGGTTAATAGATCTGAATATTACTGATACCACTTGTTCCTTCAAAATAATAAATTCAAATTCTGAAACGTAGTGAACAAAATACCTTATGGTTCTAAAATGGAATCAAAATAGTAACGAGTCTTCATAAGGTCTGAACCTAATGTTATGCATTTTTGATTGTTCACTCACTTTTTTTCTTTAAAAAAATCAATTATGGTAATGAATATCGTCACAGAGATTATACTAACTAAGAATGTTGTCAATGTTATCATATTGTAAGTACTTTACTTCAAGCATCTAATAATCTCGGATGTTTTATTTTGTTACATAGTTGCTACGTAGATCCTTTTAGTATTCTAAATCATCCGTAATTTTGCATTCAAATCCTATAAGACTAGAACCAAAGACAGTTTAACTCTGTAGACCTGATAAACACTATAAACACTATTGATAACTGGTAAATACGAAAGGTGTCTTGAGATGAGCCATGGACAGAACAGCAAAAGTTCTCATAAAAAATTTACGACTAGCATCATTGATGTTTCTGATCTTACCATTATTTGCAATCCACGGAATAGTAGCTGCAGAATCGCAAAGTTCTGATAAACATGATGATAATAGCAAGATCAAGCATGTGTTGTTGATCTCTGTGGACGGACTGCACCAATCCGACATTGATTGGTATGTCAGCAACCATCCAAACTCCGTGCTTGCCAAGCTTGTCAAAGGCGGCGCAGAGTACACCAACGCACACACCGCAGTTCCATCGGACTCGGATCCTGGCGGAAGTGCGTTGATGACAGGCGGCGACCCGCGTGCGACAGGCGTCTACTATGACGTCTCATACAACCACGCCACCTATCAGGCGGGCACGACATCGTGCCACGGGCCAACAGGTAGCGACGTTGTCTACGACTCGCCAGACGACTTTAACGTGACCAGGCTTGACGCAGGTCAGAACATCCCAGGAATCGATTCTAACCCAGCGCTAATAATGAAAATGACGGGCAACCCGCAGACAGTGCTTGACCCATCTACATTCCCGGTTGACCCGGTTACCTGTAAACCGATCTTTCAGCATTCTTACTTGAAGGTTAACACGATATACGAGGTTGCAAAGGCTGCCGGTTTGAAGACCGCGTGGTCTGACAAGCATCCTATTTACGAATCGTTCAACGGACCGTCCGGTCATGGGATCGACGATTTGTTCACACCCGAGATAGACTCAAACGCAGTAGAGCCAAATGGACAGCCGTACCCGGGTGGCCCTGCTTGGAAAGATGACAACGCAGCGACCAAGCAGTACGACAGCTACAAGGTGCATGCTATAATCAACGAGATCGACGGCAACGACCACAGCGGCCAGAACAAGGTGGGTGTCCCAGCTATTTTCGGAATGAACTTCCAGGCAGTATCGACCGCAGAGAAGCTGTTTAAGTCCCCGGCCACTTTGATTGGTCCGGATACGAGCGGCAACTATGCAGAGGGGCCAGCCCTACTAGGTGGCTACCTCCCTGGCACAACTACCCCAGGTCCACTGCTATCGATAGCATTTGATTACGTCAACGCACAGCTGGAGCGAATGGTAAACGAGATCAACAATCAGGGCCTGACCGGCTCAACAGCGATCATTGTGACCGCAAAGCACGGACAGTCGCCGCTGGATCCAAATCTGTTGCATCGAATTAAAGATGGTCCAATA
Organism: Nitrosopumilaceae archaeon; assembly: GCA_035631875.1. Classification (NCBI taxonomy): domain Archaea; kingdom Thermoproteati; phylum Nitrososphaerota; class Nitrososphaeria; order Nitrosopumilales; family Nitrosopumilaceae; species Nitrosopumilaceae archaeon. Next base: position 443,078 of record DASQHX010000009.1, read on the forward strand.
ATTGACGCTATCAATAATGCATGGAATCTGAATATAGGCTGTACATCGAGCTGCATGCCGCTGATAGTCGCTGGAACAGACGATGACCTGTGGCAGAGCTACTTGTCGGTCAAGACGCAGACAGCCGCAGACTTTGTCGCAAGCTATCTGTGGAATCACAGTGCGCCTGGCAAACTCTATAACGGTACGACCGTGTCGGTGCCCCACTCAGGTTTGGCTAAGATTTACGCCGGCAAAGCAGCAGCCGACTTCTTTGGCGTGCCTGTCTCAGACCCGCGCCACCCAGACGTGTTCGCGCAAGCCCAGGTTGGAACCGTATACACCGGCGGCAGCAAGATTTCTGAGCATGGCGGCAACAACCCCGGAGACCGCGACGTTCCGATAGTAGTATATGCACCTGGAAATGTGAAGCCCGACTCGAACGACCAATCAGTCGAGACAACGCAAGTCGCGCCGACGATCCTAAAGTTACTCGGGCTGGACCCACACGATCTGCAAGCGGTGGGAATCGAGCATACACAGGTGCTGCCCGGACTGCATGGTCACTAACCTCCTGTCAGGCCTGGCTGATGAATCATAGAATTCAGAATCTTAATCCAAAATACCAGTAAGGAAAATTGACTATGGATAAGATGCTAGTTTATGACATTAAACTGTTTTAAAAAAAGAAAAGTAGGAGATTCTGTTTGGGGGGATTGGTAATTATCTCCTACTTGTTTCAGAAAATATCTTCTGCAACTTTGATTCAAGCTCCTTTTTACCCTCTGACTGTATCAGCATTGATTGCCAGACTTTGGCTGCAGTTTCAATCATTGCATCAGCAGCTTTGTCAAGTGAGGGACCGAATGAGGCATCCACTCTTTTTTTGAGTCGTTCCACATGTGCCTGATATAGCGCATCGTGGAATGCCTTGTGCAATAACTCCATTGATTGTTTTACAGGATCAGCTGCTCCACAACCACAGTCACTGCATTCCGTCTCGGTGCATGAACACGTTGCATCTTCTTCCATATTGCATGTTCCTGATTTGCATTCCATATTACTTTCTTATAGTCACTATAGAAAGGTAAGTATATAAAATGAAAAGTAACTCTACCGAAAGTAAGTGAGATTTAGGTAATCTGATATCAGTAAACTCACTTTCATATTTTTATAATTCATGTTACTAATGATCATATGCAAAGTAAAACTCAAAAACCAAAGTTTTCAATTCTGCACATAATCTACAAAAAAGAAAAATCATGACCTTCAAAGTTTTAGGTATTGGCTCTAGTCTGCGTGATGGTTCTTCTAGTACTGCCACATTAAGGATTGCATTGGATTTAATAAAAAAACATGGCGTAGAAGCGCGATTGCTTGACTTGAAACAAACCAATCTGCCATTGTATGATCCAAACGAAAACCAATCAGGCTTGGAACTTCAGAAAGTAAAAGAGGATGTAAAATGGGCAGATGCATTTATTCTTGCCACCCCTGATTATCACGGTTCAATGTCAGGAACTATGAAAAACTTTCTTGATTATTTTTGGTCAGAATTTGCCGGAAAAATGTTTGGCTACATATGTGCATCACATGAGAAAGGCTTGACAGTAATGGATCAAATGAGAACAGCCGTGAGACAGTGTTATGGATGGAGTCTACCGTATGGAATTTCAGTGAATGGGGAAGATGATCTTGAAAATGGAAAAATCGTACACCAGAGGATGAAATCACGATTAGAGATGCTCGCGCGTGATTTGGTTGTCTATGGTAATTTAATTCGACAACAATTTGTAAACGATATGAAAGGAAATTTTCCTGATACGTTTGCTGCTCGTTATAGAAAATAAAGAATTTGAAAGTAATTGGATTATCCACTAGGAAAATAGCGAACAAAACCTAGATTTGAGTTAATATTTTTGCTTACTAAAAGTTAATCTGCTTTCAACATACTCACTTACCTGTTTATATAATCACTCTACTATAGTAACTATACAAATGATAGTTAATACAAAATCAAATCTAGAGAAAAATTCTGGGATAAAAATAATCAAGGCTAGTGAACACTACAAAAATGAGATGGATTGGCTTAGTACGTATCACCATTTCTCGTTTGCAGATTATCAAAACCCGGACAAGATGAACTTTGGACCTTTACGAGTCTTCAATGATGATATAATACAACCAGGAACAGGATTTGACTTTCATTTACACAGGGATATGGAGATCATAACCTACGTCATAGAAGGTGAGCTAGAGCATAAAGACAATCAGGGAAATCATGGAGTGATATATCCTGGAGAGGTTCAAAGAATGACAGCTGGCTCTGGAATAATGCACTCAGAATTCAACCATTCCAAGGAAAAACCACTCAGACTATTGCAAATGTGGGTTTTTACAAATAAAAGGGGACTAGTACCATCATGGGAACAGAAAAAGTTTTCAAAAGAAGAAAGAACAAACAAGCTGGTACCAGTAGTTGTAGCTGAAAATACCAAGGATGCAAATGCATTAAACATTCATCAGGATGCTGCCTTTTACCTTTCAACCTTGACTGCTGGAAATCATGTAGAACACAAGCTAAGTGCTGGACGCAAATCATACTTGTTTGTAATTGATGGAGAGATTAAACTCAATAATAATTTGATGCAAACAAGAGATGCAGCTATGATAGAGAATGAAAATAATCTGGTAATCAAGGCAGAAAAACCAACAGAATTAATTCTAATTGATCTACCAGAAAAATACGCCATTAATAATTGAAAACTCTGAAATTATAGTCCAAAATAATGACTGGGTCTTTATCAAAAGTTTTGATAAATATTAGATTTAGAAAAAATGAGGTGGAAAGATACTACTTTCCCGATTCAGTACTGTCTTTTTGTTCTCCGTCACCGTCTCCGTTTGGTCCTGGTGCTGCACTTGCACTGTTATGATCGTCGTTAGTTTCTCCATCTTTCTGGTTGTCTGCGCCATTATTGGCAGTCTGTATTTCGTTTGGACCGTCTTGTGGGTCGACTGTTGTTGGTGTAGTTGATGTGGTTGGTTGTGCAAATACATTATTTGTTATCCCAAATCCAATGGCTATTACTGCAACTGCTATCAGCGGAATTGCCAAGAACATTTTCTGGTTTTTCATGTTGTTTCGTTTCACCTCTTAAAAACATGATAATGGTTTTTTGTATATTATACTTGAGGGGCACTAGGCTAAATGAGATCAAAAAATTTGCTTGAGAATACAACCATTATGATATTGACATTAGATGATTGCACCAATAGTATGATTAACCTTTATGAGTGAATCCTTTTGGTGGAAAAGAAGGAGAAAGTAGATTGCGAAATGCAAGAGATAATGATGAAGAGACTTCAGAAAACAGACAACACATTTATGAATTCATTAAAAAAAATCCAGGGGCTCATCTTAGGATGATTTGCCGAGAACTAGAATTAGCGATGGGCGCTACCCAACATCATCTTGCTATACTGGAAAAATCGAGTAGGATAAAATCAAAGAGGATTAATTTGCATCGACATTATTACGCATCTGACGTACTAGATGTGCAACATACACTACTTGCATTTTTGAGACAGGAAACAGCTAAAGATATCCTGATGTACTTGATAGAACACCCAAGTTCAACACAAACAGACATTGCAAATTTCAAGAATTTTTCACTCCCAACCATAAGCTGGCACATGTCAAGACTCGTAGAATCTGGTATTGTTTCGTCAAGAAGAGACGGTAAAATTATCAAATATGATGTAATAGATGTTAAGAGCGTGGCTGCATTAGTAAAGATCTATCATCCAAACATTTGGGACAAGCTCTCCAACAGTCTTGCAGAAATGTTCTTGGAGCTTGCCTCTAGGACAGAGGAGAAGGACAAGAAATGATGTTAGGAAATATTCTGTTAATGTTCAATAGTATATCTGAAGGAGGAGAACAGCCTATTCTTCCAGCATCATTAGATTTTGCAAGTGGAATATTTGCAGCCTTTTTGCTAGCTCTATCACTACTGGCATACAAGCGTACTAAGATGAAAAGGCTACTTTTTGTCTCTGCAGCCTTTGGGCTTTTTGCGTTTAGGGCAATAATTCCTAGATTGGATCTGTTTCTTCCAGACTTGGATTTATCTGCAAGTATTGAAACCATATTATCAATAACTGGATTTGTAATATTGGGACTTTTCTTTTTGGCAATAGTAAAAAAACAAAAATCATAAAGAAAAAAATCTTCCAATATGATTATCTGAATTAATTCTTGAGATAAGAAAAATGATCTTAATTAGACAACTGTACCTCAAATATAATATACAAAATTATTCTTCTTTTAGATGAACTCAGATGTTTAATGTATTCAGACAAAAAACAAACCCATCAAAACAATATCGTTCAGAAATGGGTATCATTGCAGACATTTTAGGCGTAGCTATGGATTGTGGTGCACAAGGCGCAATAATATCTTCTATAGCTAGAAGAGCAAATCTCTCACACTATGCAGTGCTAGACAAATGTAAGAAGCTAATAGATGCAGGACTAATAAAATCAACTAAGGATAATAGAAATCATATTTTTATCATTACAGAAAAAGGCATCAAATTCTTTCAAGAATTTCAGGAATTTCAAATTTTGGTCCAGTCAGTAAATCTAAGGTATTGAAGAAATAGAGTTTTAGCTGATTGCACCTGATATGATATATATCAAAATATACGACATTAATTAGGAATCATTTTCAAACATGCTAAAAAAACCATTTTCATTTTTCATTTTGATAATACTTGGTATTTCAGGTGTCATAGCTTGTACTACGCCATATCTGATATCTCACACCACAATAGGGCTAGAATTCAAAGGTGGTTATGAAATACTCTATACAGCAGAATCACTTCAATCTGGAAAACCTGTTGACAAGGATGCCTTGTTATCAACAGCTAATATCTTGGCTGCACGTGCAAACTCGCTTGGAGTTTCTGAACCTCAAGTAAGCATAGAAGGAGATCATGAGATAAGAGTAGACCTTGCTGGCGTATCAAGTAATGCACAGGTCAGATCAATAATGGATGCTCAAAACAATTTACCACTAAAATTAACAGAAAAATATTCCGAGACAGTTGGTGGTGTACTAGGTAAATCAGATCTACAAGCTACATTTTGGGCTGGCATAATTGCATTAAGTATCGTTTTGTCGTTTATGATAATATTTTACCGTGGTGTCGGATTATTAGCCAGCTTTACTGTAGTGACATATTTGTGGCTCCTTCTTCTTGCCTTTAACGTATTTCACGGAGTCTTATCTCTTGCAGCAGTAGTTACTTTTGTTCTTGGAATGGGAATAGCTGTAGATGCAAATATCATTGCTTACGAAAGAATCAAAGAAGAACTCAGAAAAGGCAAATCAATTGCTGATGCACTCAAAGAAGGCGAACATAACGCATTTCATATTATCATGCACGCTAACATTACAACTGCTATTGCTGCCATAGTGCTTTTCTTTGCAGGTATAGGACCAATCAAAGGATTTGCGTTTACTCTAATACTTAGTATCATAGTCAGCATAGTAAGCAATGTCTTTCTTTCTAGACTACTGCTTAACCTGCTAGTCAGAAGCAATGCAGTAAAGAAACCATCATTTTTTGGTATGAGGATAAAGCAATCTTCTGAATCACTAAAACACTTTAGCTTTGTAAAACATCGTTACAAGTTTTTTGTAATTTCTGCTGTTATTGGTGCAATAGGTGCGTTTATGCTATTTACAACGGAATTAAACTATGATATTGATTTTAAGGCTGGAACTGCACTTGACATTACACTAGACAAATCAATCACACAAGATGATGCAACAAATATCATGGGAAATGCAGGAGTTCCACCAGCTACTGTAGCAATTGGAGGTCAAAACAATAATCAGATTGCAGCTAGATTTGATAATGTCCTAAAGTCAGACGATGTAAATAGTATCATTAGTGCCTTCAAAGATAATTATACAAAAAATGTTGTGTATGAAGAGAACACATATGATCCAGCTGTAGCACAAGATTTAGAAACAAAAGCAGTTTACGTTATACTTACTGCCATTGCTGCAATTGTAGTGTTTGTTGCAATAAGATTCTCGTGGAGATTTTCTATTGCAAGTGCAGTTTCTGTACTAAACTCAGCATTCTTTGTCTTGGCCATGTTTGTCATATTCAAGTTGGAAATTGATGTCACCTTTATCGCTGCAATACTGACAGTAATAGGATTTGCAACATACAACACAATTGTAATCTTTGATAGGATCCGTGAAAACCTCAAGCTCCATACCATAAAGAATCACGAAGAACTACACACAGTTGTTAATCAAAGTATTTGGCAAATGATGACAAGATCAATTAATACTGTCATCACTGTTGTAATTGCTGCTGTTTGCGTGTACTTGTTTGGTGCAGAACCTTTGCATAATTTTGCACTAGCGATACTTTTTGGCCTGATCTGCGGCACCTATTCCTCTATTTGTATTGGTACTCCAATATACTTCATGTTAACGAAAAGATCATTGAAAGTGGAAGAAAACCCATGATTATTATTTTGATACAATTGAGAGAAGCTCAGGCAACGCCTTTGCAGAAGTTGATCTAATAGAAAGATCCATGCTTTGAGACATTGGAGTTTCTTCTGGATTTACTTCAACCATAACAGCTCCATTTTGTTTTGCATATACAGGTAACATATTTGCAGGAGATACTGCAAGTGATGTCCCTACTACAAACATCACATCACAAGAGCTTGCTTGCTCCATGGCCTCACCCCAAATGTCTTGTGGGAGTGGTTCTCCAAACCAGACCACATCAGGTCTTAAAATGTTATTACATTTACAGATAGGCGGAAGCTCTGAGAAACTTTCTGCTATTTTTTCTTTAAAATCACAGACAGTGCACTTTATTGTAACAATGCTTCCATGTAACTCATAAACTTGACTGCTTCCTGCTCTTTGGTGTAATCCGTCAATATTTTGAGTCAGGACACGAACCTGCTTGATTTTTTCTAAATCTGCTATGGTATGATGACCTGCATTTGGCTTTGCAGCAAGTATGTTCTTTCTTCGCTCTTCATACCATTCCCATACCAATTTTGGGTTTTCATAAAATGCGTCTATTGTGGCAAGCTGCATGGCATCATATTTTCTCCACAAACCATCTTTTCCTCTAAAAGTGGGAATGCCGCTTTCTTGTGATATCCCCGCACCAGTGACAAAAACAATTTTTTCTGCGTCAAGTAATTTGTCAGCTATTGATTCAAACATTTCATTTGATTTCTATTTCTAAAAGATCCTTTGCTGCTATTACGGAATCATGAATGGTTTGTGCCTCTTTTACCAAAATCTCTGCATCATCATATCTTGCAGAAAAGTGAGTCAGAATAAGGTTTGAGACGTTTGCCTTTTTTGCCAATTCTGCAGCCTCTTTTGCTGTAGAGTGGAAGTTTTCTTTTGCCTTTTCTTTTAGCTCATCTGAATATGTAGAATCAAATGTGATGTAATCGCAATTTTTAAAAAACTCTACTAGTTTTTTTGTTGGCCTTGTATCCCCTGATATTCCGATTTTTTTACCTGGTCTTTTCTCACCCATAACTTCAGGTGGCTTGATTGTTTTGTTTCCTAGATTGATTTCTTTGCCACTTTGAAGCTCATGCCAGAGCTTGCCTTCTGGAATTCCTAACGCCTTTGCTTTCTCAAGATAAAACTTGCCAGGCTTGTCCTTTTCATGAAACAAATACGAATATGCAGGAATGGAGTGCTCTGCCTCACAGCAATGTATAGTATATGATTCATCATCAAGGACCAGTCCTTCTTCTATCATCATTATCCTAACAGGAAATGTGAGACCAAAGTTTAGCACTTTGAGATTTGCTGCCATAAAATCCTCTATCCCCTTTGGACCGTAGATGTCAATTGATTCAGTTCTGTTTTGCAAAGACATTGTTTGCAATAATCCTAGTATGCCAACAACATGATCGCCATGCAAGTGTGTCACAAAGATCTTCATCTTTTTGTTCCAGCCGATCTTTGATTTTAGAAAAGATACCTGTGCGCCTTCACCTGCATCAAACATCAGGATCTCCTTGTCCAAGACTAGACAGATGCATGTCATGCCTCGATTTTCTGTTGGCATTGCTGCCGATGTTCCCAAAAATACTAGCTTCATTTTACTACTATGGTCCTAGTCAAACTCTTATGCCTATAGATATCATATTTTTTTGCTGGGTTTAATTCTATCTGGTCTATAGCACCTTTTTTGTACATGATGGCAATCTTTTTTTTCTTTGGCAGTATAGAGACAAAATCATGTAAGAGTTTTTTTGGAGACTGGGATGATTTTGAGGAATTACCATATGGCAGATCAGTTACAATTCCATCTATCCTATCATTGATCTTTTGTAGATGTTCGTATCCTGCATTGATTATTTTCGAATTAAATCCATTTGAGGACAGATTCTTTTTTGCAATATTACACATTTTTTCATCAAAATCAATTCCAATGGAGTGTATCCCCATTGACTCAGCTTCTAGTAGTATGGTTCCAGAACCACAAAAGGGATCACACAAGGTTTCCTTTTCATTTAACCCTGATAGATTCACCATAGCTCTGCTAAGCTTCCAGTGAAGCTCTGACGATGATTTTATTACTTTTTTTGGTCTTGGAGGCTCTGAAATCTTGGTAGTGTATCCGATATAGCTTTGCGAGTCTGTAAAAATAAGATAGACAGTTAGTGATGGATTTGATAAAGAGACCTTGGCTCCCGAAGTCTGTTTTATTGCAGCACCAGTTGTTTTTTCTATCTTGGAAAGGTCCAGCTTTTTTGATGTGAGATTAATTGCTCTACAGGCAAATGTTTCTGGCTTGTGCATAAGGGAGAGATCTGCCTCTGAGAACAAATCAGAAAATGTGCTTGCTATCTTTCCAGCAGTTCTCACAAATGTAGCTCTTTGAGATATTTTACTCCATGGAATGGTAGAGTTTGTTATTACTAGCCTAGAGTCTGTTTTGAATGATGTCTTGGTATCATAGCTTTTTGATATTGCAATTACTTCATCTCTTGCAAGCTCGACATTTTCTCCAGAGACTACAAAGAAGCTTTGCGGCATTATACGATTGCCTTTGCTATTATAGGAGAGACATCAACCAGTCCCGTCTTACCAGGAATTGTATTTGTGCTGACTATTTTTGAGACTCCAGCTTTTCTGATTCTCTTTTCTGCATCACCAATCAGCAATGCATGTGTGCAAGCTGCATAGATATTTCTGCACTTTTGCTTTTTTAGAAACTCTGCAGCCTTTACTATGCTTCCACCAGTGCTTATCATGTCATCAACTAGAATTATATCCCTTCCTTTGACTTGTTTTTGGTTTTTTGATCTGATTTCCACAACTCCAGTCTTTCTGTCACGATATTTCTTTAATGCGATAAATTTTACACCAAATTGGTTTGCAAAGTCTCTTGCTCTTGAAATTCCGCCAAGGTCTGGTGAAACCACAAGAGGACTTTTTAGATTTAATTTCTTGAAATATTTTACCAATTCTGGTATTGCAGAAACGTTTCTTGCAGGAATTTTAAAATGATTAAGAGCCATTTTACTGTGTATGTCCACTATAATTATTTTGGTTGCTCCTGCTGCTTTTAGCATATTTGCAACAATTGACATAGTAACTACCTCTCCTGGCAGAAATTCCTTGTCCTGCCTTGCATATCCAAGATATGGAATTACAGCAATAACTTGAGACGAGTATTTTCTTGCCTTTGAGACAAGTGCAAGTGTTTGGATTAAGTTAGAATCAACTGGAGGATATGTTGATTGTACTATTATGATTTTTCCGTTTGGTTTTCCAGAAATAGTAATTTTACTTTCACCATCTGGGAAAACTCGTAATTCTGATTTGAGATATCTTGCCTCTAGTTTTGTTGCTATCTTTTTAGCAAGGTCTTCGGAAGCTTTTCCGCCTATCACACTATAATTACTCAACAAACTCATTCGAGTTGCGCGTTATTCTTAAGTTTTGAGGAGATGTTTAAACAATACAATCACAAAATCAAATCATGCCAAATAGAATAGTCTCCTTTTTCCCAAGCGCTACTGAGATACTTTACGAGCTTGGTGTTGGAGATGATATAGTTGGCGTAACACACGAATGCAACTATCCAGAGCAAGCAAAATCAAAACCACGCGTAATCCATTCCTCTTTTGATTCTAATACTATGACAAGCCAAGAAATAGACAACAAAGTTGTAGACCTGATGCATTATGGAAAAGACATTTACATTTTAGATGAACAGACACTCAAAAAAGCAAACCCAAATCTAATAATTTCGCAAGGCATTTGCGAAGTATGCTCTCCTTATACAAAAGAAGTCAACAGAGCTGTTGCCATCTTACACAACAAACCCGAAGTCATAATTTTAGACCCAAAAAATCTTGAGAACATTTTAGATAATATAATTACAATTGGAAACAAGGTAGGAAAAACAAAAGAGGCTGAAAAGCTAGTTCTAGAACTACAAAAACGAATTCAATACGTAAATCGCAGATCAATTGAACTGCCAAAAAGAGTTCTCTGTATAGAATGGCTTGATCCACTCTTTACCGCAGGTCACTGGGTACCGCAAATGGTGGAAATGGCTTGTGGAATAAACGGTCTAGCTTCTGGCGGTGATCCGTCAAGACGCATGAAAATAGAAGAAGCAATAGCGTATGAGCCTGATCTAGTAGTTCTCATGCCATGCGGATTTGACATAAAAAGAACCATTCTAGAATACGAAAAGCTTGCTAACAATATACGATGGAAATCACTTGATGCTGTTAAAAACAACGAAGTCTATGCAGTAAACGCAAACGAGTACTTTAGCAAGCCAGGGCCAAGGACAGTAACAGGCCTTGAAATTTTAGCAAAGATCATACATCCAAAAACATATGCAGATCTAAAAATACCAGATAATTCATTTCAAAAAATCAACACGAAAAATTAGATATTAGGTTAAAAAGCTGATTATACCATGGACCTAGTCTTCTCTGACATTCATGCAGACATTGATGGATTAGAATCAATCCTAAATATGGCATCAAGTAGTGACTTTGTAAAAAAATATGGCAGTTTTTCCAGAATCATAAACCTTGGCGATGTACTGGAGCGAGGCATTTATCCAAAACAAGTACTGGATAGACTGCAATTATTAGAAAAAAATTATCCAATTATTTCTGTGATGGGAAACCATGACGAGGCATTTCTATCCAACAAATTGATTGGAGCTAGTTCAATAGAAAGCATGGATGCACATGCCAAATTATCCAATGATGATATAGCATTTTTCAAACAAAATAATGACGGAACGTTTGGCCAGCAGCTATATACAGATAAAAAAAACAAACTACTGTGCGTCCACGGCGGGCCACTAGATCCAAAAAAAATCACGCCAAAAAATGCAAACGATGAATCCTGGCTATATCACAGATCATGGCAAAGGCTTACGCCAGAGGATTTTGAGTTTTTTAGCTATTCTGGGTATCATTACAAGGCATCTTCCGCGTTTGACGAGGCAAAAAACAACCAATCTCATGTGATTTTATGCGGACACCAACACGAAGAGACGGCTCTCATACAAGATGGTGAGATTCGTGAAATCTATCACTCTCTCAAGATAACTCAAGAAAAGACCGCAAATCACATTCTAGAAAAAAGAGAAATAGAAATCAATCCATCACACAATTATATTATAAGACTAGGCCTTGGCGGCCCAGCTGGAAAATATGGCAAAGGTCATGCAGATCCACACTTTGGAATCATACAGTATGATCCAAAAAAAGTAACACTATTTACGATAAAATCACTAAACTAGACATGAGCGCCACAGAATCACTGCGCAATGATCACAAACAGATCAGAAGATTAGAAAAAATCATCACACAATGTTACACCAAATTATATGCAGGACAAGACATTCCGTTTTCCGATATAGAACAGATGACTATAATCATGTCAGAGTTTTTAGATGCAATCCACTATTCCAGAGAAGAAGATGCATACTTTGCATGTGTTGCAAGCTATGATACCTTACGAGAAGAGATAAGAGCATTTATGATAGAGCACGAGTTTGCAAGAAGAATTGCAAAAAGCATATACACACATCTGCAAAGCTGGAAAAAAGGAAACAACGAAAGAGAACCTGTTGCACGATTTCTCAAAACTTATGCAGTCTATCTAAACGATCACATCACAAAAGAAGAAAATTTCTTTGATGTTACTGAAAAAGAAATCCTGTCCCAAGAAGAAGAAAAGATGATGTACGAGGAATTTCGTGCAGTCACTGCCATTACCACAAAACTAGACGAGATGTTGGAATTGATCTCTGGATTAGAACAAAGACCTTGGATGAAATAAATTATTCTTCAAAGACAGATTTTACTTTGGGATAAACAGAAGAATCTGTTTCCTTTCTGAATTCGTAACTTGTTTTCATGATTATACTACAAATGCAGAATTATTATATATCATCACAATAGTATGCAGACTGTACATACTATTATGAATAACATTGTAAACTTGCGTGTCCATATTGCACCAGTTGGATTTGAGGTAGACAGGGTAGTCATCCCAGCGAAGAACATGAGAGCAGACAAGGTCTGGCTCCTAGTTCATGACAACCAGTCTGAAGACAAAGGCAAGCTGTATACTGAAAAAATGCAGAGCGAATTTAAAAAAATGAAGATCAAAGTGGAACTAGCAAAGGTTGACAGACTGAACTTGTTTCAAATAATAAAAGCTGTAAAAGAAATAGTTGAAAAAGAAAAAGATAATGACATTTACATCAATGTAGCGTCTGGTTCCAAGATACATGCAATAGCATTAATGATGGCAAGCATGATCTTCAACGACAAACAAAACATCAAGCCATTTTATGCAGAAGCAGAAAGTTATGCAGCATTCGAAGGAAAGCAACAATCCTTTGGAGTAAAAAAAGTAATGCCTCTACCCACTTACGAAATTCACATTCCAAAACCAACTCTGGTCCAGGCTCTGAAAATAATTAAAGAAAATGGAGGAAAGATAACCAAAAAAGAAATGGCAAAGCTTGCCTATGAAAACAAGCTAATTGTGGTAAATGCAAGAGAAGAAAACTTTCAGCAGGCCAGATTTGCAAGCCTTGACAAAAATATCATCCAGCCATTGCTCCAAGAATGGAAGTTTATTGAAATTGAACAAATCGGAAGAAACCGCTGGATAAAAATTACACCAGAAGGGCTAGGTGCAGAGGAATTTCTTACGTAGTTAGCTCTGGTTTTACTGTCCATGCTATTGCCATGCCAATAAATGGAATGGAAACTATGGCAGCAATATACACATAGGCTCTATACTGTTCGCTGTGTGCAGGATCAGGGTGTGTTAGAAGAATAGGCACTGGAAGTGCACATGCAAACCAAACAATAGATAACATGATTATAATTTTCAGTGATCTCTTTTTCCTTGGCGTCACGGTATGATTTTGGTATTAGTTCTATTAATTTGATTAGTATGATTATCTGGCAGCCATACCGCCATCTAGAGGCAAGACAGATCCTGTGGCCCATGAGGAGTCGTCTGAAGCAAAGTACAAAATGGCCTTTGCCACATCCTCAGGTGTTCCTATTCTCCCGATGGGATGTTCTGATATTGCCATGTCTCTATCAGATTCCGTAGAAAGATAGGGCTTTGTCATATCTGTCTCAACCATTCCAGGGCAGACACAGTTTACTCGAATTTTCCATTTTGCATATTCTATTGCCCACGCCTTTGTCAATAACACCAGTGCACCCTTTGATGCAGTATATGCATCAGCTTCAAAATTTTCAAATGCCTTCAGACCAGCATCAGATGAAACATTAATGATGCACCCACCATTTTTTTCTAAATATGGTATCACAGCTTTAGTAAAACGAAACTGCCCAGTCAGATTTACATCAATTACCTCATTCCATTCTTTTTCTGAAATTTTGTGCAATGGTTTTACTTCAGGAAAAATTCCTGCATTGTTTACCAAAACATCTATCTTGCCAAATTTTTCCATTGTTTTTTTTACAACATTTTGTACATCAGATTCATTTCTGATATCGCCTGGAACAGAAAAAACATTACCGACTTCCTTTGCAGCTTCCTGAAGTCTATTTGGATCTTTTGATGTTATAGTTATATTTGCACCTTCTTGTACGAAAAGTTTAGCTGTTGCCTTTCCAATTCCCCTGCTGCCACCTGTTATGATAGCAACCTTTCCTGCTAGTTTCATAAAATGAAATACGACAAGTGGCTTTTTAATTTTAGAGCTTTATTCCAAAGGTAATGTGACGGTTTAAGACAAAGTTTACACTAGATGCTATCACTATAGAAATCAAGGCAGCCAAAATATAATACATGGCAAACTTGTCCACAAATATGTAGTTAAACCCAAGCTGAATTAACATGCCAACCAAACTAATAGCAATGAATTTACCGTACATGAAAATTGTTCTTTGCTTTACCATTGTGTTCTTGAAAGTCCAAGTTTTATTTAGTATGAAATTTGTTGTCATGGAAAGATAGATTGCGATAGCTGATGATAGAAGATACCATAATCCTACATATTCTTTTAGTGCATAAAGAAGACCAAGATTAACCAATACACCGCTTGCGCCAACTAGATAATACTGAAAAGCATGTTTTGCAAAAAGGGAAAATCTATCTGATCTTTTCTGTTCCCCTACTGCCATGTTTCTACCAAGATTTTGAGACTTAATAAATCCTAAAACTGTAACTGTCAGATCTGTAAACTGTATAGGTCATCTATATCACACCAAAAATCAATTTGTTCCAAAAATTGATTTTTATTCGTCCTACATTCCATAAAGGCACGGTCATAATTGAATAATTTTATCAAACTGAAATGAAATTATAGAAAATTTTTCATAAAGTGATAAATACTTCAAAGACATATACTAAAACATGCAGAAAGATGCCAAATCTACTGCTTGAATTCGCGTGATCCCGCAGATTTGGTGTTGAAATCCGCCGCTATCGGTTCGGATTCATAAGAGGTAATCTCTGCTGTCTGACGGGGGGTCACGCCAATTATTTTTTATTCAAATCGACAGATATGCTACCATATACATTACCATGTGGATTGATTCTGATTTGAATTTCTTGATCTTGTGGAATCTCAATTATTTTGTTACCAAGATAATCCCAGGTGTCGTAGCTTGAAATTCCTGTGTTGTGTATAGTTCCATTAAGATTGAAATCCTCATTGTAAGAAAAGGAATCACCTTGCAATGAAATTGAAAGATTTTGTGGGCTGTCACCATTTGGTACAAAACTAAATTGATATGTTCCTTTTTGAATTTTGAAATTATCTGTAAACGTTCCATTGGTGTAAAGTTTGGGATCTGCTAGTGTTACATGATATGCTGTACTGGTTTGATTTTTTGGCTGTAGTGAAATTGTTATAGCTATTGCAATAATTACCATAGCTAGAACATAGACAGCTTTTCTCATCAAGATATGATTAGTTTATGGATATTTTAAAAAATTATAGTTTAAGGGATTCTTTGAGTCCTTTGTACCTATTTCTTATGGTTACTTCAGTTACTCCAGCTGCTTGTGCAACATCTTTCTGAGTTTTGTTCTCACCGTTCATCACACAAGACAGATACAATGCAGCTGCAGCAAGTCCCATTGGATCTTTGCCAGCAGAGATTTCAATTTCTGCAGCATCTTTTAGTATCAACAATGCTTTTCGTTTTGTCTTTTCACTCAAACCTGCTTTGCTTGCAATTCTTGCTACACATTTTATAGGATCTACTACTGGCATCTTTAGATCAAGTTCTCTTAAGAGTAATCTATAGCACCTTGCCACGTCCTTTCTTTTTATATTAATTCCATTTGCAACATCAGTTAGAGTTCGTGGAGTTTCAGTATCTCTGCATGCAGCATAAAGTGCAGCCGCAACCAATCCAGGAATTGATCTACCTCTGACAAGGCCTTTGTCCAATGCCTTTCTGTATATGTATGCAGTTTTTTCTATGACAGCATCTGAAAGTGCAAGCTTGTCTTTTAGTCTATCAAGCTCACTGAACGCTTGTCTAAAGTTTCTATCAACTGGCTCGTGGACCTGACTCCTACTATCCCAAGTTCTGAGTCTTTCTATCGTGCTTTTCATAGATGCCGATAAAGGTTTTCCAGAAGCATCCTTGTCTGCAGGACCAATAATTGTTGCTAGTCCCATATCGTGCATTGCAAGTGATGTTGGAGTTCCAGTTCTACTTCGATCCTCATGTTCTTCTTTGGAAAAAGATCTCCATTCTGGACCTGATTCCTCTACTCTTTCAGTTAGAACAAAACCGCAACCACCGCAGAACATTTCTCCAGTAGTACTATCAGTAACCATTGGACCTTTTCCACAACGCGGACAACGTCCTCCGCCACTGAAAGATTCGCGCGTCATATAATATCTAATAAAAGTTTCGGTCAAACAACAATAAAAAGGTTTAACTATTACCACAGATTGAAATTATTATTATAATAATATAGGTAATATCAGAAAATAAGAAATTTTTAATTAAAAATATATAAAATTTATAAAAATAATCATTTTATTTAGTCATGATATTATTATTTTTTTAAGAAATTTAGATAAAGTCATCTCACCTATTGGCTTTCTGATTGTTATCCCGAAAAATGTCTCAAATTAATTTCATTTTCTCTCAATGAGACGAATCAGATTTAGAAATTTCAAAAATTATTTTTGGTCACTTTTTTTGTTTTTGAAAATAATTTTCGATTTGAAAAATTATTTTTAATGCCAAAAACTCCCAAATGCAAATATTTAAATACGATTTTTTTGTTGGATCGACATTAAATAAAATGGAAAAATGTCCACTTTGCTGTGAATCACAGCAATCACAAACTGCGCTGGCGATTCACATAAAGAAAATCCATCCGCAGAGAAATATTGCGATGCAAATAGTGCAATAATTCTTTGCTTCTAGGATAGGTTCGTAGGATGTATCCAATATAGGTTATACACGAATTTTCATATTTTTGTTATAAAATCAGAAAAAAACATTGTTTTTGGATATACTGGTATGTGAGGCAAGCACGATTTTGTTAGCTAAATTTAGCATACTGTGAACCTCATTTCACACCTTTAATTAATAACAAATTTTCTTAGTCGTTACCATGACAACGTTCACAAATAACTGGCAAAGACCACAAACACCAAGCCTTGGTGAAAGATTCAATGATGCTATAAAACCAAAAGGTGCTCTAAAGCCAAGAATGGAAACTGCGATAAAAAGACTCCAGACTCAAATTTCAAAATTAGATGGAATGATTACAAAATTAAAACAAAGAGATGAAAAACTTTTCAAAAGAATTGTAGTTGCAACACAACAACATGATCTTACCGCTAGCAAAGTTTTATCAAAAGAATTAGCAGAAGTACGTAAGGTAACCAAGCTCTTAGGAAATGCAAGAATGGCACTTGAGCAAATTGAGCTCAGACTAAGCACATTCCACGATCTTGGAGACACTGTTGTTACTATAATGCCAACAATAGGTTTGATGAAGAACCTCAGATCATCACTAATCAAATTCATGCCAGAAGCAGATCGTGAGCTAGGCGGAATGACTGAAATGCTCAACGGTTTAATGACAGACACATTCCACAGTGGCGACTTTGGAATCGATTCAGAAGCAACAACTGAAGAATCAGAAAAGATACTCCAAGAAGCAGCAGCAGTTGCAGAGGCGGCAGTAAACGACAAACTACCATCCATGCCTGCAGGTCAAGGCCAATCTTCTGCTCGCTACATCTAGTTAGTTTTATCTGATAGTCTATAGCGAAGATATACTCTAAACAAAGCAAAAGAGACAACTAGGATTCCAGAGGCAACAACATACGTTATTGTATATCCAAACGAATTTGCAAGCTGTCCAGTACATAAGGCGCCAATAAAAAGACCAACTGTTGTAATTGAGCTATTCACTCCGAGATATTTTCCCTCAAAACCTTGGGGTATGCTTTTGAAAAAAATGATTGAAGTTGCAGTACTAAAAATTGAAAAAGCAATAACCATTAAAGAAGCTGAAATAATTGCTACTGCAAAAGACCCCTGGTCTATTGTTATTGGAATAAACAATCCAGCTATTGCCACTGCAGCTATTCTTGGTACATATGATAATGATATGGAGCGTTCCTCTCCCATTTTTGATATAAATCGTGGGGCCAAAAAGAAAACTGAGATCATTACTGCAGTTTGAACCATGTAAATCAGAAAGACATCTGAGTTTGAAAATCCATAATTTCTTAGAAATGGTGTAAATGCGGTAAAATAGATATTACTACCAAGATAAAATAAAAAGTTAGTAATATAGAAAACGCCTATCTCATCAGTTACTCTTCCCTTAAAAATTGTAATTATGTGTTTATAGTCATGCAGCTCTGGAATTTTTGGCAAGTCAACATGGAAATGTGAAAACACATATCGTAAACCATAGATTGAATGCGCTATACTACTCCTTTCCAAATGGAATTGGGATTCTTTGATTGCCATACTAAGACCCATTGTCGCTACACACGCTGCCGCACATATCAAAAAATATGGTTTTAAATCAAAATACACACTTCCTATTGCACCAATTATCATGGCACCAAACATGCCAAAAGTTCCAATTATTGAAGTTCTTGCAAATAGCCATCTCCATTGATTTTTATGAATAGATTCCATTACAAGTAATTGCGCAACAGGATTTTTGCCTACTATAAAGAAACCCAGTAGAGGAGAAATTACATAAAGGACATTAATGCTGTTTGTAAAATACATCATAAGACTGCAAAGCATTACAACAAAAAAAGTGACCAAAAGAACTGTGCGCCGTATATGAAATCTATCTATTACCTTTCCCCAAAATATGGCACCAAAAGCAGATGCACCATTTTGCATAGCAACAATAATTGCAATTTCACCAATATTTCCTCCAAGAAAAATTACATACAATGGGATGACAGTACATAGACCTTGGGTGACAATGTTTGAAGGAAAAAGATACCATATCCACTTACTGTTCTTTGTACTAGACATTGATTTTGATACTCACAATGCAGTCCTATTATTGTATAATACATTCTAATAAATTCCATAAATTTGTCGATTTTAATTAAAGCAAAACTAATGGATGGAAAAAATTTAATCATGCATGAGCGTGTATTGCACACGCCAAGCGCAAGGTAGGATCTTTTTTAGGGATCCATAAGCCTGTCAATGACCTTTGTCATCGTTTCTTGGGAGTCTTTCATCCCATAGACCGACTTGTTCCTTTTGTGCGGAAGGGTTTTTCCTTGACCGCGTCGCCTGTTTTCTGCATGATGCCTATCTTGGGAGGATGTTTCCTTTGATAGGGACATATAATACGTGATTAAATTATTTAAAGTTTTATGCAAATTTGAGTTTAAAATTTCAAGATTTTTTTAAAATATGTAGTTACTATATCATTATACAATTTTTCTTGAAAATTATTCAATGAATACTTTTATGATACACTTGCATACAAATTGCGTGACAAAAGAAATGGATCTTTATCATATGATATACGAATCAAACTTGGAGAGCAAGCTTGAGCAGATCTTAATTGGATTGACAAAAGATAGCCAATCACCAGAAATTGAAGAAGCGATACGCAAGTTTCTATTGTTCGTACAACATGCATCTGAAAATTTTTGGGAAACATTTCACAATGCCAAGACATACCAAGAAAGACTAGAATGTTATTATCAATTCTCTAAAAATCAATGTCTTGCCGCTGAGGTTTTGATTGGAGATTTGGATTCTATTTCTTCTGAACTTGATATCAAGGATAACCTGAGTTCAATGCTAAAAGAAGGTTTTACTTTCTAGGTTATAGTGAAGATTCAGATTTTGGACGTGATTCCTTAAATTTCTCTATCTTATTGCCTTCTTCATTTACTATACTATCAATAGACATGAGTTTTTCTCGTAGATTGTTAATCATAGTGCCCACATCATCTGCTTCTTTTTCCACATCTGTTCTTTTTTGTTGTAGTACTTTGATTCCGTGTCTTTCTTCATCAATATACTGACCTACCTTGAGTAACTTCTCTTTAAGATTTTTAATATCAACAGATTCATCCTCAATACTCTTCTCAAGTTTTGTACGCTTGTCTTTGAGGTTCTTGATTAATAGACCAACGTAATCTATTGCCTCTTCAAGTTTTGTTCGCTTATCCATAAGCGATCTTATTCCGATGTCTTCAGTTGGTTGACTCATGCTGAATTGTTCAATAGATTCCGGTATTTTTACTTGTTCAACGGATTTGTGCTCAATTTTAGGAGATTCTGTCTTTTGAGGCTCATAATGTGCGTCTTCAACCATAACACTACTTTCGGGTTCTTTTTCCGAGGAAAATTCATTTAATTTATCACGGTTTTTTTTGAACCTCTCAAACATATTGCTTATCAGTAATGTAATTTGCAATATATAAAAAGTTAATAGATTCACTCATTAGATACTTGACCTCATTTTCCAAATATTTGATATAATCTCAAATAAATGATTTTTTATAATAACGGTAAAACCCAAGGTTACAAGAATACTAAATTGATAGATTTTACTAAGTTTGTTTAGATTGTTAAATTGAATATCTGATCAGATTTTATATGGTATGAACTCATGGGAATTTAGGAAGGAGGTGCAACGATGAGCTATAACGAAGGCGGTTTTGGAGAAAGTTCTGATAACCGAGGCTACGGCGGCGATAGAGGCTACAGCGGCGGTCGAAGATTTGGCGGCGGTGGTAGACGCTTTGGAGGCGGCGGTAGACGATTTGATGACAGGCCAAAACCAGTAGAAACTGGCAAAGAATACGACGTATCCATAACAGAAATTAGTAGAAAGGGAGACGGTATTACAAGAGTAGATGGCTTTGTAATATTTGTCAAAGGTGGACAAATAGGACAAAATGCAAAAATCAAAGTCACTCAAGTGGGTGGACGATTTGCTACTGCTGAAGTAGTAGGAGAAGGTTCTCCACAACCTGCAGCAGAACCAGCATCTGAATAAGTGCTGTCCAACTTACCAAAAACTAATTTTCTTTTCCTAATTTTTCTTATTTCTACAAACGTACAGTTTTCTTTTTAATTAATTCCACAATTTCCAGTTTTCTTTTAATGTTAATATTTGGCTCTATTGTGACATATACTGTTTTTCGCTTTGGATATACTACAATTTGAGTCACTTTTTCACGTTCAATATGAACATAGTTCACAGGTCCTAGGCTTTTGTCAAATTGCTTTCGTATCTTCCTTCTGAGTGCAACTTGTTTGCAAAAGTGTTCTTCCTCTCTTTGGGTTTTAAGCGAAGTTTTTCCTTCCTTCATAATGGCTTCAGATATGTTTCCTTTAAGATCTATTATTGCCGCAAACCTCATTCCAGGATCTATTGATAAGATGTCTTCTACAATAGGAACCAAGTGTGCTTTGCCGTTGCCATTTTTCAAGTTATGTCATGTCAGATTTTAAACTCGGTAAATATGTATTGTTTTTAATATATGATCGCTTTCCATATCTTTGTTGAATTTATGGCTATAATCAAACTATAGAACATCTAGTACCTAATCACACATGTTTTTGTTTAATTTTGGCGATCTAGTATCTCTATTAACTTCATATTGCTTCTTGTAGGCAAGTTGGCTACCCAAAAGAGCCAGAGTCGTTTTGGCGCGTTGGGTTATAATTCCGTAATCGGGGGTTTGAAGCCAAACCTCCATTCTTTTTAATTAAACACCGCTAGAATCTCTTTAATTTTAGCCGCCCCCGCCACACAAAATGACAATTTTTGGCGATTTCAAACTATGAAACACCCGTTCCGCTAGCCGTTCCGCTGTGACATTTCACGATGTCCCTGATAAAACATCTATTCTATAGAGATGGCATGTCAAAACAACAATACAGATCGGAAATGGGCATAATTTCCGATATTTTAGGTGTAACCATGGACGGAGGTACACAAGGCGTAATTGTATCTGCTATCTCTAGACGAGCAAACCTATCACACTATGCAGTGCTCGAAAAGTGTCAAAAACTAATTGATGCAGGCCTAGTAGAGTCAATGAAGGACAACAGAAACCGCCTCTTTGTGATTACCGAAAAAGGAATCAGATTCTTCCAAGAATTCCAAAGATTCCAGAATATTGTCCAAATGATGAACCTAAGGTATTAAATTATGGAACAAAGGGCACAGTTGGTCCAAGAAGAGCATGCATTGCCTGAAGGAATGCTTTTTGTAAGGATCACATATATTCTGTCAACGATGGTAAATGCACCTGTCGTAGCGGTATGCTTTTTCTTAGTAGCGATCTCGTCATTTGCTCAATATTCATTTAGTTCTAGTTCAACTAAGGTACTTGACTTTACCATTTATGCAGACGGCACTACTCATGTTTTTTATCAAATCAACGTGGATGAACAATCGCCAGATGCTACAGTAGATCTGTTTGGAAATACAACTGATAACTTTGTCGCTCAGGATGAAAATGGAACTTTACTTTCCAGTAAAATTAACACAAATTCGGTAACAATCCAAACACTTGGAGCTTCTTTGGTTAAAATTGATTATGATACAGCTGATCTTGTGACAAAAAGTGGTAAGACATGGACATTTCATGTTGATTCGCCCACCGATTTCTCTCTAGCTTTACCAAAAAATACAGTAATTGTTGGAATGAGTACATATCCGCTTAATATGCAAATTGTTGATAATCAATCTCTTATCACTCTTCCAAGTGGCTCTGCTGACATTAGCTATGTATTTGGAGTTTTGGGTACGAACCAAACTGCTACACTTGCTATAGCAAAAGCTCAAGATTTTATTAACAATATTAATTCAGAAGGAATCAAGACACCATTGGCTGCTGCAAAACTTGCAGATGCTAATTCCGCATTCAGTCAAGGCAAGTATTCAAATGCAGAGGTTCTTGCTAATGATGCAAAGAACACAGCTTCTCAAGAACAACAAACAGCTCTTTCAAATTCAAAACCAATACCATCAGATAATACTCCAATTTTAATTGGTGGTGGCATTGCAGGAGCTGTTGCAATATCTGTTGTTTTGATCAAAAGAACAAAAAATAGCAAACCAGTTAAGACAAGCGAACTTTCAAAGAATGATAATTTTGTAGTACCAGACAAGGAAACAATTTTTAGACTCAAACCTGAATTGCGCCAAGAGGACAAAGATATCGTGACATTTATCTCTGAAAATGGGGGACAGGCTTATGAAAGCGAACTACGTAAAAAATTCCTTTTGCCACGAACAACAACTTGGCGTGCAGTAAAACGCCTTGAAAGAGAAGGGATTGTTGAAATAGAAAAAGTAGACCAACAAAATCTCATTAAACTACGAAAAATGCAGGGGGAAAATCAAGAATGAAATCATTAGCATTTGTTTTACTTGTTTTGGTTGGAAGCCTAGTATTGACAAATTTACCAGCACCATCTTATGCTGATCCAAACCTTGATGTCCTACTAAGAATTGCAACCCAAGCAAGAGATAATATCAATATCCAATTATCCCAACTTCCAACAGTATCTAATGAAATTAACCAACTCTATAAACAAGGCTCAGAAGAAACAGATGCGTTATCGCAATCAGTTTCACAAGCAGATCAAGCTTCCTCTAAGGAACACTTTCTTTCTGCAATGAAAATATTCAAGGAGGTAAATGATAAGATATCATCTCTTACACCTATTATCACAAGTAAACAATCACCTCAAATTGATACGTTACAATTAAGAAGTGAAATCAACAGAATACAAAATCTTGGAAACAATTTAGAGAGAATTGCCGTAACTAATAATGTGGAAATAGATTTCACTAAATTTAATCAAACAATGCAAGATGCAAGACAAAACCTTGATGCTGCAAATGCCGATCAAGTAAATAAAGATCTTGAAACTGCAAATCAACTCCTCCTTGATGCTCATCAACTTCTTGCAGATGCTGCAAAAAAGAAAGAATCAGATCGAGCTAAAGACTTTACAGAAAAACAAATTCAAAGACTAAGTCAGGTAAAAGAAATCAATCCAATACAAAATCTAACACAATCATCGACTCCTTTCACTACACCTGTACCTCAAGTCATTAACGAAAGTCAGGTAAAAGAAATCAATCCAATACAAAATCTAACACAATCATCGACTCCTTTCACTACACCTATACCTCAAGTCATTAACGAAAGTCAGACAGGAAGTATACCTGGTATGATTGTTCAACTCAAGCAGCTTGTTTCAGAAGGTAAAATTGACGAAGCACTAAAATTGATAAAATTAATTGAGGCTCTACAAAATCAAAAGACAAGTTTCCAATTGCCACCACCAACTCAAACACCAAATGCAACACAGCTAGCTAATGTGAATAATCTAAATACTACAGAAATAACGAATCCAGGTAACAACTCAACTGTAACAAAACAGAATAACCAAACACAATCAGGGACAGTAAATAATGTAAATAATCCTAATATAACAAATCCAATCAATAACTCAACCACATCAAATCAGGTTACCCCACCATCATCCCATACACAAACTCCAATACCTAACACTCTGCCATCTCATACTCAACATACAACAAACTCCACACAGACCGCAACTAGTTCCACAACATCTCCAACTAGTTCTACAATATCTCTAACTGTAAATTCAGTTGATTTATCAGGAAATAAAATTGCAGGTATGTGGATTGAACTCCGTGATCCAAGTGATAAAGTATTAAAGAATGGATACGCTCCGATATCTTTCTCAGTACCATCTAGTACTCAATATGTTATTTATGCATCAAATTGGCAGAACATTGTCTTTAATCATTGGGATAACGGAAATACAAATCAATATAGAACAATTACACCAACACATAGTATGACTTTAACCGTATACTATTCTACAGTCAGTGCAACTCCATCTAAAACAACACATGGCGATCACGAGAAACATCATAATAAAGAACAAGATTAAATCATCATCTACGAAAATTTCTGCTCACAACGTGGTACAAAACTTACATAAACTTCATATATGTTTTTCAAAACAACTCATCACATGACTTCTAAACAAATGTCTGTTGGTATAGGTATACCAATGATTGTGGTTGGAGCTTTGCTGGCAGTCTTTCTTGCACCAACACAAATTCAACTTAAAGACACGATTGAGTTCATAGGAAGTCTCATTGGAATACTTGGTGTGGTAATTTTTATAGCAGGACTTTTTGTGAGAAAAACACCACAAATAACATCCTAAGTCTTTACTATTCCAACAGAGATGAGGTATTGAATTTCAGCTGTAAATTCCTTGTCTGAGATCAATCCATTTGTCCACCAGTTTACATTTGTTTTAATCCATCCTGGTATTTTCACATTAGAATTAGATTCATTAGAGGTTATAGGAGCTTGAATTATTCCTTGTCTTATTAGATAGTTTATTCCTGTTGCAAAGTCAGTATTGTTAAAAAGATCTTCAGACCACCATTTGGCACTGTTTTTCACCCAAGTTGGTATAGTTATTTCATCTACATTTCCTAATGGAGAAAATTTTTGAACATCATTATTTGCCTTATCAATTACATATACATTATTTTTTGAATCAATAGCTAATCCAACTGGATCTGCAAACTGCTCAGGACCAATACCAAATGAACCCCAACTAACTAGAAATGTTCCATCAGAATCAAACTTTTGTATTCTGTAATTATTTGTGTCTGCAACATAGATGTAACCATTGGAATCTATTGCTATGGAATTAGGATTGTTAAATCTACCTTCTTCAGTACCTGTAGAACCAAAATAATTGATAAAATCTACGTTATTATTATATTTCAAAATTCTATTCGTATCTGAGGTTACAACATAAAAATTATTTTGAGAATCAAAAACAATTGAATTTGCTGCAGTAAAGTTTCCACCATAGGTAAGAGCAGGGTGTAATTCATCTTTGTATTTTCCATTAAGATCAAATATTTGGATTTTATTTGTTCCAGAATCTAAAACAAAAATGTTCCCATCTCTATCTTCAGATATAGAAACGGGCGTATGAAACATTCCTGGAATCTCACCATATGTTCCCCATGCTAATACAAAGTTTCCATTTTTATCAAATTTTTCTATTCGCGCATTTCCAGTGTCAGATATGTAAACATATTTTTGATCAACTAAAATTCCAGATGGATTTTGAAATTGTCCATTTCCTGATCCAAATGATCCCCAAGACAAAAGCGGCTTTCCAGCAGAGTCAAACTTCTTAATTTGTGAATTTCCAGAATCCACTACGTAGATGTTGTCAGTAGAATCTATCGTGATAGCCTTGGGATTCTTGAAATTAACATTAGTGCCAGAACCAAAAGTAGTAATTAATTTTGGTTTACTAAACTTAAAAGATGAAACAGTGTCAATGTTTTCTATAGAAAGACCCTGCACAAAGAATGTTGCAGTTCTTGTGGCACCTCCATAATCAATATACATATTCCATGTTCCTTGCACGTCATTTTTGTCAATTTTATGGGGAATAATAATATCTCCTGATTTCATTGGCACAGTGGTTTTGATACTCTGTTTTCCATTTGGATCTACAAACCAGAAACCTATGGAATTTGTAATCAAACTTGTAGTGTGAATTTTTGCACCAATAATCTCACCTGGTCTGTATTTCAATTTGTCAAGGAAAATTTCTAAATCAATATTTGGTTTTAGAGTAGATCTTGCTGTCACTTGAAATGATTTTTTTTGAGTGATTCCAGCATATTGTATTTCCAAATTATAGGTTCCAGGTTTGGTTGTAATATTTTCTAGGTGTAAATTTGTATTAACTGAAGTAACTGGAAATGTACTGGATGTAGTATTACCTAAAGGATCGGTGATTTTCATTGCACCACTTGATTCTTTTACTCTTGTAAATAAGAGGTGTAGATTAACACCATCTCCTGTATCATATACTTGCTTATCTGTTTGCAAAAAAATTGTCATAAGATTTCTTACATCATCTATTAGAAATGGTACTTCAACAGAAATGTTGTAATATTGAATCTTGAACTTATATTCTCCTGGAGGATTATCGTTATCAATAATTTCACTTATTGGAAAATTGTATACCGTACTATATTGAAAGGGCATTATGTCAACTTGCCTCAAATTCTTTACAAAATTACCATTACTGTCATAAAAATTCAAATGAAAAACTTGTGCTTTTGTAGCAACAGGAATGTAATATGATGTAGTGATGTTTATTTTCATAATATCAGGTTCATAGTAAAGTTCTTTGTCTGGTATTACAATAAGTTTGATAGGTTCTACCTTAAACGAAACTGTCTGCTTTATTCCATTATACGTATAATCTATTGACCAATTGCCAAAGTAATTATCAAATGCATTTCTTAAAATCTGATGAATTCCTTTGCCTCCTTTGAACTGATCAAGGGAACCAGAAATGCTAGAACCATCAGGCCTATGTGCTACCCATGATACGGATCCCACACCATATCCATGTATGTTTAGATCTACACTGATGTTATCATTTGGACCAAAATCATCAGATTCTGGAACAGCATCTATTGTGATTGCATGAGCTTCTTGAGGAATTAGAAAAATTAATGTTAAGAAAAGTAAACCTGCACAAAGTATGATTTTCACTACATCATTTTTCTATTTTGAACAAATAAATCATTTTAGTTACTCAGGCATAGATCCAATTGAATAAATATTGAAAAACTACAGATCGATTGCTTGAAAGTAAGACTATTTGAGATATTCACTTCACTTGAAGGAGAAGGGATACTATATGGAACAAAGACGCTTTTTGTAAGACTAGCAGGTTGTCCTTTCAAATGTTTTTACTGTGACACTAAAGACTCCTTACCAATGGATTCTGGACAGGAATACACCATTGACGAAGCTTGTAAACTAATAGAAAATAATTTGGAAAAAAATACATACAAAGTCAATTTTACAGGAGGTGATCCTTTGCTTCAATCTGAAGCAGTCTCAGAAATGGCAAAGTTTGCTAAGGCGAAAAAAATTCCAACTTATCTTGAATCATCATGTTATGACTCGAAAAGATTTTCCCAAGTTCTTCCATATCTTGATTACATCAAAATTGAATTTAAGACACCAGAATCAGAATTTGTTGATCCAAAACATTATTCTAAACTTTTAGAAAATGAATTACAATGCCTTACCCTGGCAGTAAATTCAAAAAAAATTACCTACATCAAAGTCGTAATAAATTCAAAAACTCAACTTGGACCATTTAAAAAGCTACTAGAGAAGATTTTTACTAGTACTTCTAAATCGAAAATTGCAGGATTTATAATACAGCCAACCTATGGTATAGCAGAGCCAAGTTTGAAACAGCTTCTTAGTTTTTATGATGCAGTTTATCCATATTATAATGAAGCACGAATAATTCCGCAACTTCATAAATTCATAGGTGCACCATGATGAATAAAGATAGAATAAGACGACTAGTAAGAGAACTAATAGCCGAAATAGGCGAAGATCCTACTCGTGAGGGTCTGGTGGATACTCCCGCCAGAATTGCAGACATGTACACAGAAATTTTCAATGGTTATGACGCCGAATCTGAACTATCTGTCAAATTCTCTGAAGATTCTGATGTAATTATTGCAAAAGATATTCAATTTTATTCAATGTGTGAACATCATATGTTGCCTTTTTTTGGAAAGATTGCTATAGCATATTCGCCAAATGGAAAAGTTTTTGGAATCTCAAAATTAGTTAGACTCGTAGAAAAATATACTAAAAGATTGCAAATACAAGAAAGGATTACAAAAAACATTGCAGATGAATTGTATTCAGAAGGAGTAAAGGGAGTTATTGTGATCACAGAAGGAGAACATCTTTGTATGAAAATGCGTGGTGTTGAAAATGATGCCAAAGTAACTACCGTTGCATATAGAGGAATTTACGACAAAAAAGAAGCCAGAACAGACATACTGGGTATGATTTACAATGCCAGCTCACAAACTAAAATAATCTAATTTTTTGAAAAAACTAAATAATAACGTCTAAACTACAGCAAAACATGGGTGTACACAATAATGCACATGTACCAAAAGAATCGTTTCCTACATTCCTATGGTATGCCCTTGAATTCTTTATTGTGTTAGGAGCAGCTATTGGAATTTCATTGAATTCCATGAGTTATTTTCAAAAAATAGGATTTACAGAAGACATGACTGATTGGATATTTTGGGGAATAATTGGTGCAGTCTTTCTTGTCTATTATCTGATTGTACGAAATTTTATTTTGAAAAGACCTATTTTATCAAAAATCTAAAGTAAATCTAGTTTCTATACTCTGTTTTATCATATATTCTGGCTTTAAGAAATGCAGCTTTTCTATTGCTACATGATTCACAGCTACCGCAATGAATTTTGACATTGGCATAACAACTCCAAGTTTTGAAGATTTCATCTCCAAGTCTTTTATAACCAATTTTTAGAAGATCACTTTTTGACAAACCGACCATAAAAGGAGTCCACACATTGATTTTCTTTCTAAGATTTTGCTTTATTCCATCAATTTCACCTTCATTAAATGCCCGTTCAATTAGTCTACTAAAGGAAGGTCTACAATCCGGATATCTTTGATCACCCTTATGGGCACCATATGCTACTAATTGAGCATTTTTTGAAAATGCCCATGCAGAAGCAATTGAGAGAAAAACAGCATTTCTTATAGGAACTACAACAGAATAATCAAACTTGGAAGGAATTTTCATTTTTGAGTTTGTGAGCGCATTTGTTTTCTCGTAAAGTTCTTTCATGAACTCTATATTTACAATTTTATGCTCTGCTAATTTTAAATTTTTTGCAAAATGTTTTGCTATTTTTATTTCTTGATCTGCCTTTTGACCATATGAAAAAGTAATTGCATGAAGTTCAAACCTAGATTTCAAATGTATTGCAGTGCAAACGGAATCTAATCCTCCACTAAAAATTATTATTGCTTTTTTCAATTTGAATGCTATTGTTTTATGCCAAATAAATTGCTTGATTATGCTATAGTAAGTAATGCTGCACCGCATAATATCAAAACAGCACCCATCCCGACACGTATTATTCCACGTTTTTGAACTATTTCTTTAAAATATAATATTCCCCAAGATACTGCAAAAAGGGTAGCTGTTTGAGAAATTGGATATGCTATTGTTATGCCTATCATGCCAACAGCAATTAACACTGATAGACTACCAATATTAAAAAGAGTTCCAGAAATGACTCCAGCAATAGTCTCCTTTTTGATAAATCTTCTCGCAAAGAAAAACAAAGGTATACCAATCATAAAAATGGAAAGACTTGACGAAAAAAACCCTGTTTGTAGAGTATGAGTTGCTTGCATTGGAATAACATAAGAGCCTCCTATCAAACCTCCAGCTGCCGCTACTATGTATCCTTTTTTTTGTATTGATGGATTTCTAGCTCCATTAGTTACAAATGGTAATCCGCATAGTAAAAGTCCTATTGCTATCAATGCAAGAATTAATGAATTAAATTTTTCACCAAAAAATAAAACTCCCCACGTAAATGACGCTATAATACTAAATCCTGCAAGAAAAGGCGATGTTCTTGCAAGTCCGATTAGTCTTACTGCATATAGAGCTAGAATATTACTGACAGTCCAAATTATGCCAGCTACAAAACCGCTTAACTGTAATTCAAAACCCCAGAAAAAACCAATTGGGATGGCAAAAAGAAGAACGCCTATAGAAGTTGCTCCTTGTAGTTGCCAGACATTTGTGATGCCTACTTTTCTAACTGATACAAAAAAAGTTCCCCAGTTTATAGCTGCAAGGACAGCAAAAAGCAGACCCAAATATATCAAGTTAGTTTCTTTGTAAAAATTGTGTTATAACTCGTTTTCTATCATCAGATGACTCGTCCAAAGTTTAATTTCTAGAACGTTAATTTTCTGTCATGACACCAAAATATCTTCAGGTTGAAAAAGATGGCGAAATTGTATTAATCACAATAAACAGACCAGAGAAACTTAATGCATTAAATCTTGAAGTAATGAATGAATTTATTTCAATATTAGATGATTTAGAAAAAGACTCGTCAAAGGTAGTTATTATTACCGGTGCTGGACAAAAGGCATTCTCTGCAGGAGCTGATATTGAATATATGAGTAAAATAGGATCATCGGAAGCAGAAAAATACGCATTGAAAGGACATGAGGTACTCAATAAGATTGAAAAACTGGAAAAACCAGTCATTGCGGCAATTAATGGTTACGCACTTGGTGGGGGTTGTGAGCTTGGTCTTGCATGTGACATTAGGTTCGCTTCTCCAAATGCTCAACTTGGTCAACCTGAAGTTACAATAGGTATCTGTCCAGGGTGGGGTGGCACTCAAAGACTTTTACGAATTATAGGACCTGCTAGGGCAAAGGATCTAATATTTACAGGAAGAAAAATTAATGCAGAAGAAGCTCTTGTAATGGGTTTGGTAAATAAAATAATTTCAAATGAAAATCTTATTTCAGAATCAAAAGCATATGCAAAAAATATAATAAAAAACAGTAGTTTTGCTATTGGTATATCAAAGATGCTTGTTAACAAAGGAATGGATGCAAATCTAGATACTGGTTTAAAGCTTGAAATCTATTCTTGGTCTCTTTGCTTTTCAAGTAAAGAAAGAGAAGAAAGAATGCGAGCGTTTGTAGAAAAAAATAACTAAAGTATTATTGTACCTTTACTTGGTTTGCATATGATTGTTTGACATTTTGTTTTTGCAGATTTGAATCCTATTTCCATAGCAGTACAAATCTTTTTTACATTGGATGTCTGCAAAGCAAAGGCAATAACAGATGGTCCCGCACCACTTATCGTGAAACCAAGCGCTCCAGCTCGAAGGGCATTTTCTTTTACTTGAATAAATCCTGGAATCATGTGTTGCCTTGCAGGTTCCACTATTATGTCTCTTACAGAACTCCCAATCATCAATGTATCTTGTTTCATAAATCCTGCTGTCATTGCTGCGGCATTTGAGAGATTATGGACGTGATCTGAAAGCTTGATTTGTTTTGGTAGAACACCTCTAGAAACTTGAGTCTTCTTTGGTGGTATGACAAGTTTGGGAATTGCAACACAAAGAACCAGATCCTTAGGTGGCTCTATTCTTATTATATTAAGTGGATTTGTTCTCACTATAACAAAACCGCCAAGTAACGCTGCTGCTACATTATCATAATGAATAGAACCCGCACTGGCTTTCTCTCCCATACCTGCAAATTCTACAAGAGCTTTTGCATCAAGATTAAGATCAAATAACGCATCAAAAGCTACAGCAGCGGCAGCAGCTGACGCTGCACTGCTTCCCATTCCAAAGCCTGCAGGTACTCCTTTGTTAATTTTTAAAACTAGACCAGATTTGATCTTGAATTTTTTTGCCATTTCTTTTACAACCAATCCGGCAGAGTTTTTTTCTGGTACAATGGGAATAGAGTCAGAAGTTTGAATTTTAATTCCATTATTACCTTTTTCAAGTTGTATTTTATCATAATAGGCATCAAGTGCAAGACCAAACACATCAAAGCCGGGACCCAAGTTTGCAGTAGAAGATGGAGATTTTACAATAACTTTAGAGACCATTACTCTTCTATCTCCTCTCCCAAATTAAGAATTCTGCTCAACGCAGCCTCAAGATTAATCATTCCTTCAGTAGTTGTATTTGAAATTGGAATTAGTCCTTGGGAAAATCCACCAACATTCAAACTTCTTAAAATATTCATCACAAGAGTGTAGCTTTCCCCATCTGATTGTTTAGATATTGCTTCTTCAAGACTGTTCAGATTTGAAGACCATTTTAAAATATCTCTAATTCGGTCTTCTATCAGATCAATTTTTGTTAAGACATTAACGAAAGGCAAATTTAATCTAAGTTTGATTGACGAAGCAAGAAGTGCCATTGAAACAAAATTAGTTGGTGTGGTAACAAGTGAACCATCATGTAGAAATATTGCACCTTTTTGTTCCACATTAAAATTTTGTACAAAAAAAGGACCACTTGTTCTATATGCAAAAAGCTCTATCTGTCCTGGCGTATCAACTATCAAATAGTCTGGATTTACATTATCAACGTCTCTTTGAAGTTCATCAATTTTTGATGCAATTAGATCACTTGCCATTATCATTGCACCATTAGGTCCCAAATCGTACTGTTTCATTACTGAGATAAGATCTACATAGTCTCTAACATCAACATCACAAGTATATGGTAAATTTTCTACTCCTGGATCCAAATTTAAAACACCAGCAAAATTACCATTCTTTGTATAATAATCAAATAAGTTTGCCGTGAGTAATGATTTCCCGGAACCAGCAGTACCAATAATAAAAATGGCTTTCATTTTGACTAATAGCTATTTTTATGTTCAGCTTATATTTCCATCCCTAAATAATGCAGACAATGAATTGGAAAATACTGGCAATTCCAGTAAGTGTAATCCCTTTTGTTTTAATTGCTGTTACCTTTAACATAAGTCTTAATTCTCTTTTTGCTATAGGTCTTCTTCCTTTTGTTGGTGCTGCACTTGCTATGTGTTGTAAATTGTTTACACAAGGTCTAAAATTCAATTATTTAGTAAAAAAATTTCTTGGACCTGTAGAGGCTAATTGGAAAACAATCTCAGTAAGAATTGGAAGCGAGTTTGTTACATCTACCACTCCATCATTTGTAGGTGGAGAATTGGCTAGAATAATGTGGTTAAATAAGAGAGGTATTCCAATTGGTAAAGCATCCTGGGTTACGATAATGGAAATTGTTACCGAAGTATTAGTAGCAGGAACTTTTGCTCTTACTGCAGCTGTATTTTCATTTCTTAACGGTGCATATGTTATTGGGATCACAATAGTTGCAATAAGTTTGCCTGTCACTGGATTGTGGTGTACACTATTTTTTTTATCATCTAAAAGAACTTTTCAAATTCCTTCATGGGCTACAAAACTTGCTAAACGTTCTGGAAGAGAACGCATAGTGAACTCGCTTGATAAAACAAATCTTTGGATGAAAGAGATTTGTGACATGAGTAGAGAAACATTACACAATAAGCAAGCAAAAAAAGCCTTTGCTGTATCAATTATTATTTCTGTCTTTACTTGGGGATTTTATGGATTATCATTTATGATAATTGCAAACAATGCAGGTTATGTCATAGATTTCTTTCACTCCCTTATGGCTGCGATGGCTTCAAACGCTATAGGAAACTTACCCATTACAATTGGCGGATCAGGTCTTACAGAATTTGCAATCTGGGCGTATCTTGGACATCTTAATACATTGACCTTTGAGGCAGCAAAAAACAGTCTTCAATGGAATGTTGTAATAGGCTGGAGGATTGCAACTTATCATGTTGGCCTTGTTATAAGCTGGATATTCTTGATGAAAATTGTGTATCCAGGCATAAAAAATACAAAAACTGTATAGAAACCACTTTATTTTCAAAGACTCTTTTTTGTTTTAATGGATTATGCCAACAAAGTAGTTGTAATCACTGGAGCTTCTAGCGGTATTGGCGAAGAATCTGTAATAGAATTTGCCAAACGAAAAAGCAAAGTAGTATTGGTTTCACGAAATAAACAAAATCTTGAAGTTGTAGCAGAAAAAATTAAAAAATATAATTCTGAATTCCTGGTTTATCCCTGCGATATATCCAAGAAAGATGAGGTTGAAAAAATGGGCAGAGATGTTCTAGAAAAGTTTGGTAGAATCGATGTTTTAGTTAATAATGCAGGTTTTGGCATTTACAGTCCAATACATGAATCAAAAATTGAAGAAATAGAATCTCAAATGGCTACAAACTATTTTGGTATGATTTATTGTATAAAGATATTCCTGCCAAAAATGCTAGAGCAAAAATCAGGACATATAGTAAATGTGGCATCAGTTGCTGCAAGTTTCGGCATTCCTGGAATTGCACCATATTGTGCATCCAAGTTTGCCATGTTAGGTTTCTCAGAAGGCCTTTATCATGAGCTAAAGGGAACTGGGGTGGGAATTACTGTCGTCAGTCCTATTATGGTTAAAACTAATTTTTTAAAACATCAATCTTTCAAATCTTTCCCAAAATATTCATCAATGTCACTTAGTTCTAGTGCTGTTGCTAAAGCAATAGTGAGAGCATCATCTTCGCCAAGACTAGAGATCATAATTCCATCGGTTGTTAGAATTGCAGTCTGGTTCAAACAAACATTTCCTTATCTAATCAATCCAATTATTGGTACAGCTTTTAGAAAGTCAATGAAAGCAAGAAAAGTATCCTAAATTAACCTGTAATGGATTATTCTTCTTCCTCAGATTCTGATGAACTTGAAGTACCAGAATCCACATCCATTGCTTCAAGTTGTGTGAGCTCAAACTGGTAAATTGCATCCATATCTATCTCCATCTCTTTTTTTAGAAGATCTATTAGTTTTTTACTCAATGGTGCCTTTACAGAATTAAATGTAAATTCATAGACAACACCCTTCAGTAGATCTGCAGCCTTGGTTTTTTTTGGTAAATCTAATGTTATGATACGTCTTCCATCCTCAACTTCCTCATACAATTGAGCATCAATTTTATTATCTTTATCATAGATCTCAAGTATGTAACCAGTCCTAGTTAGAGACTCAGGTTTGCCGAATTTTGCATTCTTTATTTCATCTTGAGCCCATTTTGGAAGTTCTTTTGCCATTTTAATCTCACTCTAAAAACTAACTCTGTTTTTCTTTTTTACTTGATGTCCACCAATCTCTATATTCATCGTGCTTGTCCTCCCTTGTTTTCTCACGACGATTTAATCTATCTCTGATATCACTTATTTGTTCTCTAGTTGCATAAAGTCCACATTTTTTACAGATAAAATGTTTCGTGTTAAGATCAAATTTCATCTCTATTTGTACTTCCTTGGCTGCGCACTCCGGACAATCAGTCAATGACGCCAATCATCAAAATTATCCATAAAAGCCTTTGCCAATTTTCTGGTACGCGGTCTCTATCGTCATCCCTTTCGGTCAGTTCGCCCATCGAAAATGCCGCGTACCAGGTTTGAAATTGAGTAATGAAAAATTATAATCCTTTCTAACTCTCTAACATCTCAGAAATAATTTTTGCCGTATTTTGTGCACCATTTCTATTAAAACCCCTAGCAAATTCAGTAACATGTTCCAAGTATACCTCATAATTTTTTTGTATTTTATGAATGGCAGCTATTACTTGTTTTTTATTTGTTGCAAGAACGCCTAGACGTTTGTCTTCTGCCCATTTTATCTGGTTTGTATGTTCATCATAGATTGGAATACCTATGATTGGCTTTGCTTTCATTCCAAGTATTTCACCCATTGCCGTATGTGAACCATTTATCACTACATATTTACACAAATCCAGAACTGTGTTCTTTTCCTGTTCTGACAAAAATCCAACATCAATTTGAATCCAGTCTATTTTTTTATCGAAAGCTTCAGAAAAAGAATACACTTTACCATCTCTACCAGTAACTCTATCTATAGTTGGATCATTTTTGGCATGAGAGATTAACCTCTTCTCATTACGCATCTCATTTGCACGAAAAACTTGTTTGTATTTTTTGCCAGTTACATCATTGGTAGCTTTGTTGCCAGTTTGCATCCAATATCCAAAATCTTCATTCTCAGTTAATTTTTCTAAATCTGATTTTGGTTTTGGATTTGTTATCATTCTATTTGAAAAATGTCCTGCATAAACCACTTTTTTCTTTATCTTATCTGTGAAGTTGAGATTGTATTCACAGATAGTGTTTGGGGGAGCAGAATCAGCTACTACAATCTTTGTAGCTTTTTCTATCTGTTTTGATATGTAAACTACTGAAGGATAAAAATAAGAATGTGATTTCCAAAGTTTTGGTTTAAACTGGTTTGTTACAAATATACAATTAATTCCTCTTTTATCTGCTAATACATTAGATCCAACATCACCATCATTAATTACAAGATCAAATTTTTGTACATCGTATAGTTTTGCTTCTTTTATTAAATAGCTTGAAATTTGTTTAACTAATGGTGGATTCCCTGAAACTGGAAGTAAAAAATTCCATAGTGAACGTGTTACACTTGGACCTTTCTTTCCATCAATTGGTGTTGGCATGAAAATTTCATGAATATATTGTTTTTTTGTAGGAAATTTTTCAAGTAGTTTTTGATATATTTCACCTTTACTTGAATAATGTACCTCGAACTCTGATTTTATGTATTTAGTCAGAATTTGATCTAACGCCATCATTCTTGTGTAATGACCATTTCCCCATGGGTAAATGAATTCACCTATCTTTAACATGAAATAAAATCAATTTATCCCGTTTAAATTCTCAGTGATTAGATTTTATTGAATCAATAATATCATGTACGTTTTTTGTACCTATCTTAACCATAATTATCTTTCTTGTTTTTATAGTGATCTGTGAAATCTTGCGAATTCTGTCTTGTTGTATGTTGTTACCATTGAATTTTAGTTTGCATAAATTCTGTATTTTAGACATATACTTTTCTAATCCTAACTCATTTGCATTTTCAAAAATACTGTTATCTACTGCTAGAAGAGGAAACCATGGTAGCAGTTTTCTTTTTAATACAACTTTGGCATTATACTCAATAAACCAAGAGGGAAATATCATTGATGAAACTGAAATTGATATCCTTTTTATTTTTGTTCTAGTTGCAAGAACTGAAAGTATTTCTGTAATGAGAGCAATCTTAAACAAAACACTTGAACTCCCAGATGATTTTGAAGAAAGTTTGCAAAACTGAAGTTCTACCTTATCTTGTATTATATGTGATAATATTTGATTTATCATCTTAACAATGTTTAGAAGATCAGGTTCATTTTGATAACATATTAAAATTTTAGGTTCAAAACCCATCTTAATTATCTGAAGACATGAAATTGCTGAAAATTCGTCATACACACAACAAAGAATCTTTTCATTATGAGAATTGTAGGGAATTCCACCATTACCTTTATCGATGAAAATACAGATGTAGGCGTGTGATTTTGTAAGATATGTGTAAAGAAGTTTATCGTAGATTGTCGCAGAACCAGGTTTTGTTTGTAGATGAGAGGTCTTTTCAATTAGTGAAGATGTTGCAGCTAATTCCAAATCTTTTGGCATGTATTGAGTTGTTTGCCCTTCTACTTTTATTAGAAATTTTTCTCCTTTAAGAAGAAGATTTGAACCAATTTTAACAATGTTGGAAAGAACACTCTCAAAACTATTTTCTACCTCTGTTGCAATTGCTATCTTATCAATTCCAAAAAGTGTACCTATTATTGAGGATGCAATAACAGGATCCTTTGCATCTATTATTATGACAGCATCATTTTGTTGTATTTTGTCATAAGTCTGGTTTTTCATTTTAAGAATTTTAGCTATGTTTGAAATTAGATAATCTATTTTGTTTAGAGAAAAAATGGTAGGGAAAATGATAACTACTGTTTTCTCACTCATTTGATTTCTTTATTTCAAGTTCTTTATAACTCTAGAAATGGTTTTTCTTTCCAATTGAATCTAGTAATAATTATATGACCAGAAGAAATGCAATTCTTTATGAGTAAGTTTACTGCTGAACAAATTAATCAGTTAAATAACGATCTAAAAACTCCACAAGAAGTTCTAAAATGGGCAATTGATAATCTTCATCCAAAACTAGGAATGGCATCAAGTTTTGGTGCAGAAGACGTAGCAATCATTGATATGATGATGAAGATAAATCCAAAGGCTAGAATCTTTACCCTTGACACAGGAAGGCTCAACCAAGAGACATATGATGTGATGGACGAGATTCGAAACAAATACAACATAAACCTTGAGGTCATGTTTCCAGACCAAAATGAAGTAGAACAGATGGTCCGAGTAAACGGAATGAATTTGTTTTATCAAAGCATGGGAAACAGAAAACTTTGTTGTGGGATAAGGAAAGTTCATCCCTTGAATAAAATGCTTGTAACGCTTGATGGTTGGATAACGGGACTACGAAACGACCAAACTCAGAACCGTGCAGGTTCAAAAAAAATTGAAGTAGATGAACAGCACAATGACATGATCAAAATAAATCCAATAATTGATTGGAGTTGGGATCAAACTTTGGATTACATCAAATCAAACAATATTCCATATAACAAGTTACACGATAAGGGTTATCCTAGTATTGGATGTGAACCATGTACACGAGCAATAAAACCAGGCGAACCACTAAGAGCAGGGCGTTGGTGGTGGGAAACCGATCCAGAAAAAGAATGCGGTTTGCACGCAGATCACGGTAACAAGTGAGTCTCTTGGAACAAGGTAAGGGAGTTGCTAGACCACACGGTGGCAAATTAGTAAATAGAATAACGACTAAAAATTTTGCTGGAACATATTCAATATCAGTTAATGTTGATCTTGCAAGCGATATTGAAAACATTGCAGATGGAATTTTTAGTCCGCTGGAGGGATTTTTACTACAACAAGACTTTGAAGCAGTAGTCAGCAAAGGAAGATTAACAAACGAAATTCCTTGGACAGTTCCAATCGTACTTGATGTCGATAAACAAACAGCTACTAAAATGAAAGATGCGCGTGATATTATCTTAAAAAATCCCCAAGGTGAAGATTTTGCAATTTTACATGTTGAAGAGGTGTATACTTTTGACAAAGATATGATGGCAAAAGGCATCTATGGTACAACTGATTCAACCCATCCAGGTGTTGCAAAGACCATGTCGATGCAAGACTTTCTTGTTGGTGGAAAAATTGATTATATCAAAAGACAATCTGAAATACCAATAAGAAAATACCGAAAGACACCAATTGAAACACGATCAAGCTTTGAAAAATCAGGTTGGAAAACCATTGTTGCTTTTCAGACAAGAAATGTACCGCATGTAGCTCATGAAATGCTTCAAAAGGCATCTCTTAACACACATGATGGCCTTTTTGTAAATCCATTGATAGGCAAAAAAAAATCTGGCGATTTTACTGATGAAGTAATAGTTAGTGCCTATGAAACATTAATCAAATATTATTATCCACAAAATCGATGTCTGCTGGCAACACTTCATACAGAAATGAGGTATGCTGGTCCAAAAGAAGCAATTCATCATGCCATAATGAGAAAAAACTTTGGGTGTACTCATATTATAATAGGTCGTGATCACGCAGGTGTTGGAACTTTCTATGATCCATTTGCTTCACAGAAGATATTTGATGAATATTCTGATCTTGAAATAGAACCTATCTTTTATCCTGCATTTTTTTATTGCAAAAAATGCCTTTCATTTGCAAGTGAAAGAAATTGTCCACATGGACCAGAACATCAAGAACAGCTTAGCGGTACTAAACTAAGAACAATGATTCTTGATAAACAAAGCCCATCAGAATATATGATTAGGCCCGAAGTCTCCAAAATAATAATGAGCTGGGATAAACCCTTTGTTGAATAAAATTTCATTAAAAATTACTTTATCTAGTTTTACAAGTCGTATTACAATCTTTGTTCTTTTATTAATAATTTCATTTGTTCCAGCATATGCTCAATCCCCAATAAATCCATCAGAACGCCTGGACTCGGTAACAGTTCCATTTAGTGCATTTAATGTAGTTAGTCATTATGCAACTGTTTTTAATCTTGAACACGAACATGCTACAAACTGGCTAATTGAAATCCAAAACAAACTTGTTTATGAAAACCCAAATGGTACTGCCGTAGTACGACTATATGATATCTCAAGCGCAGAAAAATTTGTTGAAATTGGTATGGGCAGTCAACCCGATTACAAATTTTGGGTAGCTGTCAATACCCCAGCTGATGGATATTTTGTAATTCATGAGGACAAAACTAATGGTTGGTCACCAGATAAGGTAATTACTGTTCAACACTCAAGTAACAGCGGCCTTTCGGTAACAGTTGGATCAAAAACGGCTGTAGATGAATTAGATGTGAACGATTTAACAATAAAGACTTTTTCTGTTTATGGAATGGGGTCTACCACCGATCCACCTGCAACAAATTCTGGAAACATGACCCTTAATTTTCTATCTGGCGACCCTGCACAAAGTCCAATATTTTATATGCCAATAGTAATTCTTGCGGGAACAGCAGCTTTGATAATAGTGCTGGTTAAAACTAAGAAGCGAAACTAGTCTTGTAATAATTGCATTCTTTTTTTATCTGACAGACATTACACATGGGAGATATTGGTTTACAGATGTTTTGACCATACATCACAAATGTGTCATTTATTTTAAGCCAGTATTTTTTTGGAATTTTTTTCATTAATTCGAGTTCTGTCTCTTCAGGAGTTTTTGTTTCTACTAGACCTAGTCTATTTGAAATTCTATGAACATGTGTATCTACTGGTATTGCAGGCTTTTCAAATGCATATACAAGAACACAATTTGCAGTTTTTCTACCGACTCCTGGAAGCTTTAGTAACTCTTCCAATGTATCTGGAACTTTATCAGAATACTTTGAATGAATGAGGGATGCAACTTCGATGATTCTTTTTGCCTTTACATGATAAAATCCAGTTGACTTGATTATTTTTTCAACATCTGATAACTTGGCTTGTGCAAGTGACTTGGCAGATTTATATCTTGCAAATAATTTTCTTACAACAGCCGAAGTGTTCTCATCTCGTGTTCTTGCAGAAAGAATCGTTCCAATAAGGATGCTAAGAGGGCCACCTGTTTCAGCTTCACGTAATTCTCTTAACGCAGTCATTCTCGGTGGTTTGACAGAAGTCATTGTTTCCATCATACCATGTAGAATTTTTTTCATTTGTTCCAAGTTCTTGATCATATCTTAGACCATACAAGTATTATATCTGTTAGAATAATGACGCATATTGGATTTAACAAAAGATGAAGAAGCAGCATTAAAAGGCGAACAAGGAGAAACACTTGCTCTTGCATACCGAGTACTAGTAGCTGTAGGTGAAGCTACTAATGCTGATCGCCTATTACCTGTAGAATGGGCTCATCTTTCTGGAATTAATTATAATACTATAGGGGATGCAGGAGAGGAATTTCTTGCAAAATTAAGTAATGATGCCAAGTTTAAAATTAAAACTACAGTAAATCCAATGGGCTTTGATTTTGATACTGTTACAAGATATGATCTTAATGATGAATTTATTACAAAACAAAAAAGCATAAAAAATTCTTACGAAAAGATGGGATCTATCTCGTCTTTTTCTTGTATTCCATATGAGATTTTTGATTTGCCAAAAAGTGGTACCCATGTATCTTTTGCTGAAAGCAATGCTGCAATTTATGCAAATTCTATATCAAAGCTTAAAACAAACAAGGAAGGTGCGTTTAGTGCACTTGCAAGTGCATTGACAGGCAAAAGTCCTTTTTCTGATCTAAGAAAAGATGAGACCAGAAATCCCAATTTGACAATACGCATGAAAGCAGATAAAAAAGATGAACTTGCATTTGGACTGCTAGGATATTATGCAGGAAAAGTAGCAGGAAGCTCTGTTGCCATTTCTGGAGTAAGCGAGCTTGATAGACGTAGCTGCAAATCACTTTGTGCTGGAATGGGGACATCAGGCGCGTGTGGAATGTTCACTTTGGGAGATGCCAAAGGGGAAACGATTGATTTTGACAAAAGAGAGATGCAGAAAACTCATGATGAGCTAAACACTGCAGATTCTGGTGACATTATAACTCTGGGCAGTCCGCAGCTTGGTCTTGATGAAATATCAGACCTTACAGGTATGCTAAAGGGAAGAATCTTCAAGAAACGTTGTATGGTGTTCTGCCCACGAGCAATTCAGGAACAGACAAGAAAGTTTGGTTATGCAAAAGAAATTGAACGTGCAGGAGGAGAAATTCTTTATGATTGTTGTATCTGTCTTACACCTTTAATTGATAAGAAAAATGTAGATGGTGTAATTACAAATAGTGTAAAGGGGGCATACTATCTGCGAACCTCAAATGGAGTAGATGTAAACCTAAAGAGTCTAAGTCAAATTGTGGAGGAGGAAACAAAATGACCATAAAAGTAATTGTAAAAGGCAAAGTACAAGGTATTGCACTGGTTGCAAAAAATCCGATGAATTTTCTTGGTGCAGTTGACAAAAAAACTGGCAAAATCAAAGATGAAAAACACGATCTCTTTGGTAAATCTCTTGCAGAAAAAATTCTTGTCTTTCCATATGGTATTGGAAGCAGTGTTGGTGCTTATACCATATATTCTATAAAATCTAACAAATGTGCTCCGCAGGCAATGATCTGTTTAAAGGCAGATCTTACTACTGCTTCTGGCTGTGCTCTTGCAAATATTCCTCTAGTTGTAGCATCAAAAGACGAATACTATTCTATAAAAGACGGTGCAAAAATTATTCTTGATACAGAAAATGGAAAAATTCTATAGAGAAACTCTTTCCACATTTCCGTTTGGTTTTGTTTCACTAAAAACAATTCCTTCAAATTGTAGTATTGTGGTGTTTTTACTTTTCCAACAATCAGAGGGTGCACCTGCTTTCTCACACGTGTGATTAAGAAATTCCTCTTCATTCCAGCCATATTCAACAGGAACTTGTGGTAAAAGAAGCCCAGAACCAAACTCCCATTTTACGATAAGACCATCTCTACCTACCTTTATCTTACTAGTATATTCGAGTGGGTTTGTTACTTTTACTTCTTTAGGAGGAGTCAAAATGGTTACCTCAAAAGAAATCTCATTTAATTCCTCATATCGAACTTGTGGAAATCGTGGATCTTCGGTTGAAGAAGCAATAGCTGCATCTACAAGGGATTGATAAAGTTTTTTTACAGGTGTTGGAAATCCAATACATCCTCTAAGATTTTCGTTTTTGTTCAAAGTTACAAAGACTCCGGAATTATATGAAAATTTTGACTTGAAATCTTCATGCAAATTAATTTTTTTTCCTGTTTTAAGATATTCTTTTACTGCATCTCTAGCTGTCTTTACTATGGTTTCTCCATCCTGATCTGATAGTATCATTGTAACCTGTTGTTTAATTTATTAACAAATTCTTGAAGCTTTACAAAATGTGTGCCTTCCCAATAGATCTTTTTACATGAATCGCACATCCAAAACTTTTCTTCCCTTTCCAAAATTCCTTCAGGAACTTTGCCTATGATTCGATATTTTTCTATTGATTGTAAACTACCATTACAGACTATACAACGAGAATTGTTTGTATCCATTACAAGTTGATCAAGCTTTATTTTTGCATTTATTTGTGCAATTTGTTCAAGTTCATCATTTCCTCTAATAAGCACAGAAACGACACTTTGTTTTTCAGAAATTTTGGTAAGTTGTTCATCTTTTGTTAGGATTATTCGTTTTTCATTTTTTGCTATTGCAATGAGCTTATCATCTTCAATGGATGAAAAATATTTTGAATCATATCCAAGAATTCGTAATTTTTTTGCCAGATTGCCAAGCATTGCATCTACTATGAAATTAGGTCTTTTTTCACTCAATTAAATGCCCGCCCTGT
Organism: Nitrosopumilaceae archaeon; assembly: GCA_035631875.1. Classification (NCBI taxonomy): domain Archaea; kingdom Thermoproteati; phylum Nitrososphaerota; class Nitrososphaeria; order Nitrosopumilales; family Nitrosopumilaceae; species Nitrosopumilaceae archaeon. The sequence goes on from DASQHX010000009.1 coordinate 487,636, forward strand.
TCCTGATTCCACTATGTGACTATCTCCTGCAGGTAAAACTCGAATGAAATCATCAATACTTATTGCTTTAACAATATCTTCTTTTTCTTTAAATTTTTGAAACTCAATTTTGATTTTTTTTGCTACTTCTACCATTTCTAGACCGGATGGCTCAATAGTAACATAGTAAACACAATTTTTTTTGATTGGTTCAGATGGTCCGCACATCAATGAATAACTATCTCCTTTTTGATATAACCCTACAGAAAGTTGTAGTGTAGTTACTTGGACAAAACTTCTGGTTCCTTCAACTATGAATGAACCCTTTGCAATAAATTGACCGCTTGGTGCCGCTGTTTTTATCTGATCTGAAGTTACCCAATATGCATTTAATCCATACAATCCTTCCCTCCAAGCTCTACTAAAACAAACAGTGGCATGTGCAGTTTCCTTTACACTTGTAACTGTATTATCCGAACTATTTTTTAATAAGAAAAAAGGTGATCCAACAATTTCTGCATGAAATACCTTATCATCTTTTTCAAGATGTTTTCTTATGACTGATGAGTTTGATGATGCATCACGACCACCTATTGCCAAAAGACCATCTGAAGTGAAAAACCACCTGTATCTTTCATACCATTCTCTTTTTTTTTGCACTGAAAAAACAACAGAATCCTTTGCAATACTGGCTTGTTTTCTAAATCCTTCCAAGATTCTTTCAGTTTTTCTCTTTTCTAATTCTATGGTCTCAATTGCTTTTAACTGCCTTTTTGATTCGTTAAATAAGGTTGATGCAATGGCTGGTATAGATGAATCTGGATTTATTTTTATTTTCTCCTCTTTGACTAGTAGAAATGAAATTCCTCTTTCTTTTGCAAATGATGTGTTTTGCTCCTTAAACATCTGTAAGATATTAGGATCCTCAAGTGAGGCTATTCCTTTAGAGTTAAATTCTAAAAGAAATTTTGCTACAGTTGAGATTGAACCAGTCCTTTGCTTAACTGTAGAAATTGCTTTAGTTTGTTCCTCTAATTTATGTTCAAATTCCTCTATCTTTTGAGTAACAGTGTTTGCTTGTGATGTTTTACCAGCTTCAAGAAGATTTTCTGTAAAAAGTAAATCAAGACCTTCCATAAAACTTGCTACTCTAGTACAGTTTTTGTTTTCTACATCTCCTAGCGGTAAAGGTAAAACATCTGATTTCTTTTCATCACGTACCAATAATGGTTCATGAACTCCATTTACAACTTTTTCTGTAATAGATTTTGTAACGTTAAAAATTTTTTCTATATCATTATCAGAAAGACTATTTCCTGGTGACTGTGGATCTATATTTGCACGCTTCATTATTTCTTCAGCATATTTTGTAGGAAGTCCTAGAGTTCTACCTATCCATCTTACTATGGCTGTTGAAACTGATTTAATATCAATGAGATCTTTTAATGCCATTTCAAAAATGTTTAAACCACCTAAAGGTGGTAATTCGTAATTAAAACCCACATTTAATTTTCTATGTCTGACATCTATTGAGTGTAATAAGGAAAGAATTTTCATTTCTTTATTGCACAGAACAATATTACCATCACCAAAAAATTCCCCTACAAGAACAAATTCTTGATTTAATCCACTAAATGTAATGTATACAATTCTTTCTGTGCCAATTTGTTTTATCTCCGAAATTTTGGATCTTAGAAGATCATTTCTTAATCTCTTTACTAGTCTATTTTCTTCTATTTGTTCTATCTTTCTTGTAGTAATCCAAAAGCCAAATGTAGAAAACATTAGTAAGATATCTGGCTTTTCGGGGTGATGTAATTTGAAAAGAATACTATTACGGCTTATTCCATAGATATTGCTTACATAATATTCGCTTATGTTTTTACTAATTTCATTTACCAAGTAACGTAACTCGATTCCAGCTAGCGTCATAATGAAGAGTTATCACTCTAAAATTATACTGTTGCTATTGAATAGTCATCCAAAGATTTTAAACAAGGATGACTGTGAGTCACTTTGTAAATTTAATTGACTAGACATCCAAAAAAAGAAAAAGAAACACCTGCTCCAAATAATCCTAACACAAAGGATACATCCCCCGAAGTTCCTGCGCCAAATCAGACAGAAGGGGTTAAGCGAAAAAACCCACTTGACAAACTTTTTTGGCTTCGTGTAGGTATGGGCATACTCGCAGGTGCACTCTCAGCAGAGCTTGGATTCTCTATTGAAGAGACATCAAGACCATTTTTGGGATTTGGAATTATGATTTTCTTGTTTATCATATCATACGCAATAGCAAAAGCGATGCGAATTCAATTGCCAGCTTCTGATAAGAAAAAATTGATCATGACAGGTATAGGAAGCTACTTTTTCATGTTCATATTTAGCTGGATTCTTGTAAACACCCTGATTCATCCAGAAGTAGGTTTACAAGTTATTAGGTAGCACTAAATATCAAGACTGCATAATTCATCTAGAATGTGGAAACATAGCACTCCAGGAATCCCCGATGAATTTTTTGAGAGAGCTGAAGAAGTTCCTATAACCAAAGAGGAGGTAAGAGCTGTTCAAATAAGTAAAGGAAGGCTCTCACCAGGCCAAATAATCTATGATGTTGGTTGTGGAAGCGGTTCTGTATCTGTTGAGGCTGCTTTACAAGTACAACAATTAGGTAAAGTATTTGCAATTGATCTTGACCCTAATGCAGTAGATTTAACCAAAAAAAATCTTGCCAAATTCCAAATTTCTAACGTTACTGTGATTTTAGGCAATGCAAAAGAAAAAATTTCAGAATTGCCAATGGCTGATGTGGTTTTCATAGGAGGCACTGGTGGTGACACAGCTGATATCGTAAAACTTTGTGAATCTAAACTTAAACAAGGTGGTAGAATAGTAATAGGGACAATTCTCATTGAAACTCTGTTTGCAGTTTTAAATGTAGTTGAAACGCTCAAATTCTCATCAATAGATATCACACAAATTACAATTTCAAAGAGTCGTAAAACCTCTACTGGTACAATGATGCTTGCAAGAAATCCTGTCACAATAATTTCTGCATCAAAAATCTAGCGACGGCGACAATATTCCATTAAATCTTAATCCAAAAATGTTCCATAAGATTTTCATTTTGTTCCTGTTATATGCAACGTTTCTCCAAAATCTAGCTTTTAATTAGGCACAATTTTGATTGCAATTAATGTCTGAGCTTATCTGTGTTGGCTGTGGTCCAGGTGATCCTGATCTTTTAACGGTAAAGGCAGTAAAAGCAATAAAAAATGCCGAAGTGATTATCTGTCCTACCTCTAAAGAAGGAAAACCAAGCATTGTTTATTCTATCGTAGAATCATTAGTTGACAAGTCCAAAAATCCAGAAGTTATTAACTTGGTGTTTCCAATGGTTAAGGAAAAAGATACTTTAGAAAATAGTTGGCAACAAAATGCTCAAACCATTGCAGAAAAGGTTCTTTCTGGAAAAAAAGTAGTTTATCTTACAGTTGGCGATCCATATCTTTACAGTACGTGGATCTACATTGATAGAGAATTGCAAGCAAAACATCCTGAGATTAAGATTAGTGTCATCCCTGGAATTGTATCCATGTTTACTTTTGCATCCAAAGTAGGAATTAGTCTTGCAGAAGGTGCAGAAACAATGGCAGTGATTCCATCATGCTATGATCTGTCAAGAGTTAAGGAAACTGCAAAAAATTGCGATACCATGATTTTTCTAAAAGACGGTAGATATTTTGATCAGGTAATACAATTACTAAAAGAAGCTGGATTTCCAGATAGCTCAATTTTTGCAATTGGCCAAGATATAGGAACTGATCAGGAAATAATCAAAAAGTTAACCCTAGGTGAAGTTACCAAAGATACAATGACTACAAAATACTTTTCAATCATGGTGGTAAAACGTGCATAAAGTTTACTTTGTTGGCTGCGGTCCCGGTGATCCTGATCTTATTACGGTTAAAGCAAAAAAAATAATTCAAAAGGCAGATGTCGTAGTGTACTCTGGTTCATTAATTCCAACTCCAATTCTTAATTTCTGTAAAAAAGCAAAACTTTATGATGCTTCAAAACTTGTTCGAGAAGAGATTTTTGAAATCTTGAAAGATAATGCAAAGAAAAACAAAATTGTTGTAAGATTACATGATGGTGATCCAAGCATATATGGTGCAATAAAAGAACAGATAGACAATCTGCAACCCGAAGATATTGAATCAGAAGTTGTTCCTGGCGTAACATCATTTTTGGCATCAGCTGCAGCACTTGGGATACAATTAACACTTCCAGGTGTAACTCAGACCATGATTATAACAAGAGCAGAATCACGAACCAAAGTTCCTAAAAAAGAGAGAATCTCAGAACTTGCAAAGCATAAAGCTACCATGATATTTTATCTCAGTGTTCACCTTCTCTCAGAAATTGTAAAGCAAGCAATAGATGGTGGATATACAACTTCTACTCCTGCTGCGGTAGTTTATCGTGCAAGCTGGGGTGATCAAAAAATAATTACTGGAACACTAACAGATATAACAAAAAAAGTCAGAGACGAAAAAATTACCAGAACTGCAATTGTCATAATTGGTGATGTGATAAAACCAAAATCTTACGAGTATTCTAAATTATATGATAAAACTTTTAGCCATGGATTCAGAAAAGCAAAAATCAAATCATAATGATCTAACTTTGTTTTTAATCCCTATTTTAGATAATTTTTTTTGAAACACTTGCACATTTCCTGATGCAAATATGGTCAGTGTCTTTGTTTTATTTTGATGTCTTAATTTCTTGGCAATTTTATCTGCAACAACATCTCCTGGATCTAAAAATATAATATCAGGAAAAACTTCTTTTAATAAAGGCACAAGAAAAGGAAGATGTGTACTTGATAAAGTTGCAACATCAACATGATTCTGTATAAATGGTTTTGATAAAATCTTTTTAATTATATTTATACACAGTTTTTTGTTATCCATAAATTTACCAGACTCGACAAGCTCTACAAGTGATGATGCATTAATTTTAACAACTTTGATTTTTTTAGGCAGATTTTTTTTAATATAACTTTGTAATGTATTACTTTTAATTACAGATTCTGTAGCAAGAATTGCTATTGTTTTTGTTTTTGTTTTTTGTTTTGCATCTTTTAGCGGTGGGAAAACTCTAACAATTCTAGTATTATTATTAATATTTTTTAATAAAAGCGATGGTGTGTTAGAACCAATTACTATTATATCGGGACTGAAATTTTTATCTAGTATTTCAATAGTAGATTTTATTATTTTTTCAAGTTCTAGAACAGATTTTTTGCCATATGGAAAATTCTTTTGATCGGCAAAATAGATTATATCGGCAACAATTTTTTTCTGAATTGGTTTAATTATTGAAAGTGAACCCAAGCCGGAATCAAAGACAGCAATTTTTACCACAAACCACAAATTGCTATGTACCTGATTTACATTTTGTGAGCTAAATTTAGCCTAATGTTGATGATAATATACACCTGCCATTAAGAATCAAATTTTAAAGTACCTCGCATGACCGGCTTCGATAAAACATGGACTCGACCAGAGTCTGTGGGTTTAACCGAAAAATTACGTGAAACTGTAAAACCACAGGGTGCACTCAAACCTAGGATAGAGGGCGCTGTGAACAAGTTACAGGGTCAAATATCGAAGATGGATTCTATGTTAGGAAAGTTAAGGGAAAGAGATGCCCAGCTTTTCAAACGAATCGTAGCCGCAATGCAACAACACGACTCTAGTACAAGCAGAGTTCTGTCAAATGAACTTGCTGAAATAAGAAAGGTCACAAAAATGCTAGGAAATGCAAGAATGGCACTAGAACAGGTGCAATTACGTCTAACTACCATCCACGATCTTGGAGATGCAATGGTAGCAATCGCACCAGCAATGTCAACAATGAAGGGACTCAAATCATCCCTTGGAAGATTCATGCCAGAAGCAGATTCCGAACTAAACTCTATGACCCAGACACTCAACGGACTAATGATGGATTCATTAGCCAGTGGAGACTTTAGCGTAGACTCTGATGTATCAAACGAGGAAACAGACAAGATCCTACAAGAAGCGTCGGCAGTTGCAGAACAACAAATTGGCGACAGATTCCCATCAGTTCCATCACCCTCGGGTGTATCGTCACAATCTACATACGAGTAGGGAGAACTCGCAATGGGAAATTGGCGAATACGTCCTCTTTTTCTATTATAACTATATTCAGATCTTCGTTAGTGAATAGACACATGCTTGAACAAATTGAAGGTCTTTTGAATCAAGATGGGTTATGATAATCATCATTAAATCACAATATTTTTTCAATGACTAATTATATAAAAAAACTAAGCACTGCCTAAAAAAATTGGTTAGTGCTTAGGTTAGGGTTATTGTCCAAGTGACAGTTAGAGTGTCTCCGCTAGCTACAGCTACACCACCGCCAGTAAACGTATTTTCTGCGAATGTAGCTACGTTTGCTGCATTTCCTGTGTTATTCAGCAAGAATGAACCACGTATGTTTGTTCCCGTAGCTCTATCACCTGTGAATGTGAATGCTGGTGATGTGATTGTTATCTGGTTGTATGTTGCTGTTCCAGCTACTGTACTTGCTACAGATGCACCTTCATTTGCAGTAACAATTATTCCGTCTGCTGCACTTGTACGGGTTCCACCAATCTTTGAGGTGGATATGTTGTCTGAGCCGTTAAGTATCATGTTTGCAGTACTAGAGCCGTTTACTAGACCAATTACATTAAAGCCATTGAATCCAGTTGAACTTCTAACATCCATACCAGGACAAGCGCTAGCTGTGTTGTTGGTGACTAGTTTTTGTCCATTGTTTGGATTGAACAGAATCTGTTCTGCACAGTTTACTCCTTCTACTGTTCTGGAGTTGTCTGTTTGGGCATATGCCTTGATGTGACCATCAGGACCTTTTACCACATAGGTAACGTGTCCTAACATCACACTTTTATCATTGATGCCGGGTGGATGATTGCTTTGCGCAACCATGAATGTCGTTGGAAGCATACCGTTTGCTGCTATAAAGCTGACCGTTATGGCAGCTATCGATATAGCCAGTATTGCTGTCGTTGTTTTTTGCATTATTGGTAAATAGTAGACTCAACTATTAGAGCTTGCGGAAAATATCATGCATGATGCGTGCCAATCTGGCATGATCATGGATTTGTCGTGATTTTTACATTCTCATCTACACCAGCAAAAAAGTGCCTTCCAGTTGTGTTAGTTGCCGGGCTTATTGTTATGGAATTTGAAGCATTTGATTGCTTATTTTGTATAACAGAATTCGTATTGGCATTACTGCCATATGTAAATACCAAAACTCCTACAATAATGACACCTATTATTATAACAGCTATGCCATATTTCTTGTTCAAGTCTTTCTGTGATTTACTAACTTATCATATAAAGATATTCAGCATATGTGTTCTGGATTAAAATATTTGTATCAGTGATCTGTATTGTATTGATAATAAGATGAAAAATTCTATTCTTGTTTTATCAATAATTGCATTGTGTATAGTACAATCAGCATATGCTACTGAACAGATACCAATAACAAAATCAGTTCTAATGAACGACATAACTTGGAATGGCAAGTGGACATCTTATGAAGAATGGAAAGCAACCAGCGAGTATACTTTATCATATGATGATGGAACTAGGATGCAGTTAAGAACTGCACATCAAGGAAATTTTATCTATGTACTTATTGACGCAGTTTCCATGACACACTTTAACAAAGGATCAGATAGAGCGATCATTTGTTTTGATGGCAATAATAATACAAGTAAAATTGCAGAAGATGATTATTGTTTTGGAGTTGCACTAGGCAATAATAACCCTTTTGTATTAAGGGGTGGTTCTACATTGGAACAGACTGGTCACTTTACAAATATTGCCAATCCTGGAGTCATAGGAGCTGCAGCAGTTTCAGATGAAAATGATCACTATACTGCCATACCACATTCAAATTATGAGTTTAGAATTCCAATTGATCTGCTTGGAAGATCAGATGTGTATAGTTTTTACCTTGGAGTATATGATTCACACGCAAACAAGATCTATGCCTTTCCGGAAAACCTGACCTCAACTTCTCAATTTGGAATTCCTATTCCAAGCAAGTGGGGAGTAATTGTATCACCTGATGAATCCTTGCCAGAGTTTCCATTGCCTATTGTTTCTCTGTTTGTAGCACTTGGTACGGTCATATCTATCACAAGAAAAGCTCATTTTAATAATTTAGAAAATTCATAATTTGAATTTGGAACAAAAAGCCTTGATAGCTCAAATGTAATACGTAATTTCAATAGCAAAAAGATACTCTGATGATTTTCTTGATGTGGTTAATGCAATGAAAGATGTACGGGTAAACGTGTTTCGAATATTTTTTGATGACTTGATGTCTCCAAAATTAAAAGATGAATATGACATAGCGTATTCTATAATCAATTTCGCTAATAATTTGAAAAAAGTTCAATTATGATGAGTTATTACTAGAGTTTCGTTCCGAACACTTTAGCAAAATTATAGACATCGTTTAATTCCTGAGTATTGAAATATCCTTTAACTGCATTTACGTGGTAGAGAATGTTGCTTTTAACACAATAGAAATCCACTGGACCATAATACGTATTTGCATCATAGGGATGTTGGTAAGCGTATTTTCCAAAACATTTTGCTGCAATTTTACTTGTATCAAATTCTGTAAATCCACCATTTTCTTTCAACTTTGAAATAGCTTCCGTATAAGATTCTGTAGCATCAGTCTCTGAATTAAATTGAAGAACTGATACGGTAACGGTAAAATTAAAACCAATAACATTTTTGATGTACGACTGAACAATTCCATTTTCGAATCCCGTTGAATTTACTAATTCGGATTTGATTTCTTTTACAGGCGATGTTGGTATAATTTTCCAAGCTGTTCCAGTGTCATTTTGATTTGGAAGAATATCACATATCTTCGATCGTTCATTTTTGTTCCCTGCGCAAGGATTTTGAGCATTATTATCGATATTGGCAATGTATTGTGTTCCATAGGTTAATTGTTCTTTTAATGATGATAACTGCATCGATAAATCTGTGTTATTCTTTTCAAAAACTAAAACATTATTTTTTAATGATGATAACTGCATCGATAAATCTGTGTTATTCTTTTCAAAAACTGAAACATTATTTTTTAATGATGAATTTTGTGATGATAAGTCCATATTTTTTAAATACATATTTGCTGTTAAAAATCCGAACCCAATAATTATTACACCTATGATAATGAGCACTTTACTGGATTCCATTAATCCACTTTAGTCTGATTTTATTTATAATAAATGGGATGTAACAATGACAATAGAACAAAATCATTCATAATTTCAGGATTAGTACTTTTAATCCTCCGAACAGATTTTCACAGATCTGAACCCAAAGGTTCGAGTCCTGTAAGACCCGCATTATGATTTGTTGGAGTTTTCCTTTTCAAAACTTTCTTGGATAAATGCTTGCAATAATTAATCCAATCAATAACGAATGTTGCTCCTACAGATCCTTAGATTGATTTCAAGCCAGAAACATCCATGGGAAGTCATTTTTACTTTTTATCGATAAATCCCTTTTTTTACATAATAAAAATTTGGAAATTAATTGGTTTATTCGTCATTATACGCATATAAGAAAATTTATTCCAGTCATATAAGAGTGATCAATACCCGTATAACAAACTGAAAATTGTAGTTCAACACCTAATTATAATCATATAAGGTTATCATGAACAAAATAAAATAATACCTTTTCTTTTGAAATCATTGCTTTGAAAAAAATCAATGTTATATGAACAAAATTACAAAATTGGTTTGTATGGTAAAATTGCCTATTCCTATTTTGTTAATATCGTTTATGAGAATCTTTTAAAATAATTAGAAAACAAAAAAATCACAATTTGTAATAAATCATTTTCAGAAACTCTGTTAAGATTAATTAGATCAAACGATTTTTTGTTATCTACTCATAAAAATTATTCCAAAATGGAAGCATAGGGTATACATCTATGCCAAGATGGGCTGGAATTGCATGATTGAATTCCATCCGTCTTAATGCCTAAATCGTTTCATTAATGTCATGGAAAATAAGAAAATTGTCAATGTTATACTATCCATAATTGCAATTATAGTTAATACTGAATCGATCAAAAATTTTAGCAATTTTATTACAATAAAACAAATTAATAAAAATAGCATTAGAACAAAAAAAATTCCTCTTTTTATTTTTATTTTACTTGCATCATCAATGATTGCAAATGTTGATGCAAGCTCAACAATACCAAACATGGATAATGCAGCTGGAGTTCTTGGAAACAGTGGAAAAATAATTGATCAATCAAATTCGATCAAAACAGAAAGCCATAGACACTTTCAAGTGAGCTCTTCTGAAAATATTGGAATTTCAGATACTAATGGAAATCCACAAAATGATCAGGTAACACCAAATCCAACTCCAATTTTAAAAAACAAATATGTTGTGGTCCAAGAAACATTGTCATTTAGAACTGAAATTGTAAATCCTAATGTTGTATTAATTGCAAAACATGAATCACAATTTTCCACAACATTGGAAAGAATATCTAATGTTGTTAAGATCAGATACAACGGCAAAATAATGTTTGTCGATGATCTTTCATGGAATCATCATTCTGCTGTCACTGCTGATTTTATAAAAAATATAAAATTGTCTACTATAAACTGGAATGACGATAATCCACTAAAGATAGTTGAAAAATTATTAAAAACTTTATCTTATAAGAATAATTTTTCTACACTTGCAATAGCTAGTGGAAGTAATGATCTTCTTTCTTCATTTTCACAATCAATTGATGACAACATCAATAGAACAACTCATGGTGTTGATAATTTAAAAAATCCAGCAATATTTTTGCTGTTGGTACCTCTATCGGGTTACATCTTAGCTAGATCCGAAGAGGTAAAATTAGAATTTTTTAGAATGAAACAATTTGTCTCGTTTTGTTTTCTTATAATTTTGGTTTCTTCTGTAATAGTTACACCATTATCAATTTCTCCAACATTTTTATCATATGCTTATGCTGAGCAGATGAATAACACCCAGTCACCAAACCCATTGACTAATTCGTCCATGAATTCATCTGGTACCCTTCCTCCTATCCAATCTTCCACACTGTCTAGTCAAATCTCTAATAATACTAGCAATCTATTGCTAAACCAGACAGCAAACAATTCTACACTGAAAACATCTAACACATCTCTTGTAACCAATTCCACAAATTCCACTACAAACGCACCTCTCAAAACCAATTCTACTCTCAACACAGTACACACAAACTCTACTCTCAATACAGTATCAGCCAATACCACATCTATCTTGGACTCGATGAAAATAACAGACGCCATAACAGCCTATCTTAATTCTAATTTAGTTACCCCACTTGTCAATGCTACCATTGTAAATGCTACAGCACCAACAAATGAGACATCAAAAGTAATAATTCCTAACTCGGTAATAATTAACAATTCCACATCTAACGCTTCTAACAGCACTATTGTTACTCTTCCCAACGCAACAAAATCTTGGCAATTTAACTCGCTTCCAAATTCTACTACCACAAAGACAACGCTAAAAAATATCACAAACACATCATCATTACAACTGACAGGAACAGGGTATTTGACCGAAAATGTAAACTCTACTAGAAACCTATCTGCACTTTCCATATCTGCTTGGATAAAGCCAGACTATAGCCAAGGTTCACCACAATTTACCGTAATCAGCAAGGAAAATCAGTTTGCCATGTCAATTAACAACCTCATTCCACCACAAAAGATAGCCGCATTTTCAGTGTATAATGGAATCAAGTGGTATACTGTCAACTCTACTATTCCAATTGAAGAAAACTGGACCCATTTGGCTGCAACATTTAATGGATCTTCAATTAGCATCTATGTAAACGGCACACTGCAATCCACACTCTCAGTATCAGGAGTTCCAACATTATCTGTTAATGGTCAGTTGACTACAAAAACGATAGACTCGCTATCATCTAACGCAGACATTGTGATAGGTGCATATCTTAACACTTTACGTGGAACACCAAGTAACAAGTTTTCTGGATCTATTGAAAGTGTAAACCTGTACAACTCTACTTTGAGCCAGTCTCAGATTGCACAACTATATGACACCAATGTACTCTCTGGCATTACAAAATCTATACTCGAAAACTCTACTAATTCCAATTCCACTAGTACCATGTCAAGTACTAAAACAAACTCTACTGGTCTTTCAGATGCAATCTCATTTACAGACACAGTCTCTATATCTACAAACTCTACCACACTGACAAATGCAACTTCTGTTATTGATGGTGCATTTGCCAATGCCACCATAACTCCACAATTAACTACAGTAAAGAAAAGTTATCTTTTAACAGAAACTCCACATTTAGACTTCCAATACCTTAATGATTCCAATATACTAAAGAACGCACAAAAAGAGATCAAAAATGATCTATCCACAATAAACAAAGTTGAAGAAAATCTCAACAAGACCGAAGTTGTAGTAAATGGTACTGCTACCAGCGGCATTTCCCATGCAGTTGAACAGATAAACCAAACACAAGTACAGATCAACTCCGCTCAAATTCAAATTGATACTACACAAGCACAACTCATGCAAGCGCAACAAACCATAGCTACTGCAGAAAAGACAAAATCTCTGCAGCAGTTCCAAGAAGCTCTAAACCAGACAGTTGCAGCAAAAGAAGACGTGCACCAAGTAGCATCAATACTAAATGATACAGTTGATCAAATAAAACAGACAGCACAGGACGTAAACACAAAGAATCTGACCAGCTCGGCGCAAACTATCACCACATCTGCAGCATCGCTAAACGATACAACACAGTCACAATCTGGCAAGTGGACTGATTCCAATCAGACTATATCAGTTCAAACAATAGATCCAAAGGGCAGCATAACATCAGTACAGACAACAATCGATAAAGTAGTTGATGGCAAATTCGACATCACACTTAATTCAACAAGAAGTATCACACCTGGTCTTTATACGATAAAAGCAACACTGATCAAAGATGGCAAGACCTACACAACACAAGACCAATTCATGTGGGGATTGGTGTCACTTAACACCAAGAAAAGCATCTACCGACCAGGCGAGACTGCAAATTTCATCATCACTGTATTAGATAACGGAGGACATCCAGTTTGTAATTCTGCCATAACAATGGATGTTACAAATCCAAATTCACAGATAACTACACTTACTACAGGAAATGGAATCATACCAGATGCTCAGTGTGGACTGTATGATGCCAATTACACCACCACATCTGAGGGAAACTATACCATTAACGTAAATGCACAAAACCCATCTGGCACAGCTAACTTTGGTACATCATTTTTGGTCCAAAAATCATTTGATTTTGATATTGTCAGAACTGCTGATAGTAAGATAGATCCAGTAAGCAACCAAAATCTGTTTAACGTACGAATCGACATTGAATCTTTTGTATCACAAGATAACTTGAAAATTCAGGAATTTGTGCCATCATCATTTAATGTTATAACTGACGCAAGTGTAGAAACAGTAGGAGATACAAAGATTCTGACATGGAACAAAAATGTTATAGGAAATAAGACATCAGTACAATATTCTTATTCTGTACCATTAGAGTTTCCAAAACTGTATGCATTAGGACCTGCTGAGATTCATTATGGACTAGACCAAACTTTCACAGAAGCAAGACCCTGGTATGTGGCAAATGATCCTCCTGCAGCTACCATTCATATTGGTCCAGTTGTCGATGGTGCTATAACATTTGCTAATACTCTTACTTCTGGCACTATTACTGTTGACTCTAACCCAAATAGGTTATTGATGGTAGGTGTTAGCTGGAGAGTTGCCGGTAGTACTGGTAATAACGGCGGTACTCCTACTATCTCAGCCATAAAACTGGATGGTATTACATCAATCAAAAGCAATCTAATACCAGGTACAATGGTTAACAGTACAGCAGTAACTGCTACTGCAATCTATGGATTGCTAAACCCAACTAGCGGTGCCCATAGTGTTACAGTGACGTTTACTTCTAAAACCAACGCTACAGTAGGTGTCATGGAATTTTCTGGAGCTGATCAATCATCACTGCCAAATCATGCAAACGGTACATGGGGTGGTTCAGCAACCACTCTTACAACAACTCTTACCACAAATCAGGGTAACAGCTATCTCTTTGAAGTAGCATCTCCTTCAAGCACAGATCTTGCCACTACTGCCTCAAGTGGACAAACAAAAGTATGGAATAACGCTGGAAATGGAACCGTTGATCAGACAGGAGTTGGTGGTTATAAACCGGCTTTGGCTCAGGGTAAGTATACTGAAAGTTGGAACATTGGTGCCACAGGACATACGTGGTCAATGGCGATAGTTGAAATAAAATCAGCTGGAAATGCAGTACCATCAGAGCCCACCATTTTATTCACTGATTCAGTCTCTGCAAAACACGGATTTGGTAAATCCATAACAGAGTCCAACATCCCATTCACTGATTCAGTCTCTGCAAAACACGGATCTGTTAAATCCATAGCAGAGTCCAACATCCCATTCACTGATTCAGTCTCTGCAAAACACGGATCTAGTAAATCCATAGCAGAGTCTAACATATCAATAACTGATTCAGCATCTACATTCGTAGTCCACAACAAATCAGCCTCAATTTCAGAACAGACCATTCTATTCACTGACTCAGCATCAACATCCGTAGTCCACAACAAATCAGCATCAGTCTCCGAATCACCATCATTCACTGATTCAGTCTCTACTTCATCAAGAACTATGACTAAATCAATCTCAGAGTTACCGTCCTTCACTGACTCGGTCTCTACAAATAGAACAATAACTAAATCA